>CAYWTY010000013.1:0-32912 GCA_964461335.1 uncultured Oscillospiraceae bacterium | reverse complement strand
TGGTCTACCGCTCTACCCCAACTATTGACATAGAGCCCTAAAAAAAACGCGGCAAGCTATATGCTTACCGCGTTTTTGTGTGCTAAATTCAGCTATTGTCTTCTGTACCATCGTTTTCTTGGCTTTGAGCTAATACTTCGTCGCTTTGGTTAGTATCTTCATGCTCTATATGTGGGGCGCTTTCGGTCGTAGCCAGTTTCAAACCCTGAAGAACATCAGCAAGGCTGGTTGTGGTTGACTGCATAGGGGGCAATTCATAGTCTCCGTCTTCGCTTCGCCGCGGCCTGCGCTCACGCTCGGGTTCTGCTGAAACACCGCTTGTTGAAATGCTGCGCGCCGGCTTTTGTATTGTGCTGCGCTCTGTTCGTACAGAGGCGCGCTGCTGGTCCCGTTGTTGGCGCTCTGATGCGCGCTGTTCCTGGCGTTCTAAGAACACACGGTCGCGTTCTGCGCGTTCAGAAGCGAGCTGCTCTGCTATTTCAGGGTTTTCTTCAAGTATGACTTCCTTGCGGCTTAAGCTAATTCGCTTTGCTTCCGGGTTTACATCAAGCACTTTGCAGCGGACTATGTCGCCTATATTGATTTCGTCTTCTACTTTTGCAATTCTGTGCACACTTACCTGTGAGATATGTATTAAACCGTCAATTGTCGGTTCAAGTGCAACGAAGGCCCCAAATGGAACAATGCGGACAACTTTGCCTTCAACAACACTGCCAACAGGATATTTTTCACCTGCTAATGTCCAGGGCTTCGGCTGCAGCTGCTTATAGCCAAGCGAAACTCGTTCCTTTTCTGCATCAACATTAAGCACCAAAACCTCTACTTGCTGGCCGATTTTTAAAATATCGGATGGGTGCTTTACGCGGCCCCATGCTATATCTGTTACATGCACAAGCCCGTCTATTCCGCCGATATCAACGAACGCTCCAAAATCAGTTATCCTGCGGACTGTGCCACTTAGCTTGCTGCCGATTTCAAGTGCTGCCCACTTTTGCTTCTTAACGTGTTCGAGTTCAGCAAGCAACACATTCTTTTGTGAAGCAACAATGCGCCTGCGGGACTTGTCCACTTCAATTACTGAGAGTTTAAGCGGCTGCCCGACAAACTCTGAAAGGTTTTCTACATATTTTGTGGAAACATGAGAGGCAGGCACAAACGCACGCACACCCTGAATTGAGGCAATAAGCCCGCCCTTGACAACCTCTTTGCCAACACCCGCAAAGACTTTATCTTCATTTGCGGCTTCTTCCATAAGTTCATCCCAAAGGCGTCTGCTCTCAACACTTTTTCTTGAAAGGAGCACATTGCCATCGCCATCATTGACTTTTATAACTTCGACCTCAATTGGGTCGCCTATTTTGAACATATCCTCCGGGTTTACATCAGGGTCAGACGAAAACTCGGCTTTAGGAATGAACCCGTCGGATTTATAACCGATATTTACGCATACTTCGCCCTCTGCAATTTGGACAACGGAGCCTGTTATAATTTGGCCATTTCGTATTCTAACCATTGTTTTTTCGAAGGCTTCCGCAAAGCTGTCGCCTGCTGAGTCAGCTATTTCATGCGCTTCTTTGGCTTCCTCTTGTTCGGGTTCATCGACGGCTGCCGACTCTTCATTTTGAACCGCATCAACCTGGGGCTCAGTTTGTACGGTTTCGTTCTCTGAGGCTTCGGATTCTTCTCCTTGGGGGATTTCCTCCTGCGCTACAGGGGTATCCACCTGAGTGGAATCGGCCAGCGTCTTTTCCAGTTCGTTCATTAGTGTTACAACCTCCCTAATCATCCATTGCGGCGTTGATGCGCCTGCAACAATACTTATTATATCATCGGAGTGAATATTATCAAGCAAAAGTTGGCTTGGATTCTGCACTGTATAGGTGTTTTTACAGCTTTGTTTGCATACCTGGGCAAGCTTTTGCGTATTGGAGCTGTTATTGCCGCCGACAACTATCATAACTGTACTTTCAAAAGCAAGTTTTTTGGCTTCCTCCTGCCGGGCAGAGGTTGTATCGCATATAGTGTCATGAACAACAAGGTTTTGACATTTGCCTTTTAGTATTTCGCTGATTTCATTGAAATGTTCGCGCTGCAGCGTAGTTTGGGCAACAAGGCATACAGGCGAAGCTGTTTTAGCGAGTGCTTCTGCTGAAGCTGCATCCTTAAGGATAAGCGCATCTTTTCCTGCCCACCCGCGTATGCCTTCGACCTCCGGGTGCTTGGGTTCGCCTGCTATATAAATTGTCTCACCATTTTTTACAGCAGAACGGACTATTTCATGTATGCGCTTGACAAAGGGGCATGTAGCGTCTTTGATAAGTATCCCAAGTTCATTGCATTTTGAAAACACTTCAGGGCCTGCTCCATGGGAGCGGATAATCAAGCGGCTCCCCTTTGGTAAACCCTCATATTTACATGGGTCTATCGGAATAATATTTTTTGAGCTGAGTTCTTCTACAACAGAAGGGTTGTGAATAAGCTCGCCCAGAGTGTAAACAGGCTGAGTTGGGTCGCTGCATGTTAGCGCAAGTTCGACAGCCCGCTTTACACCAAAGCAGAAACCTGCGTTTTGAGCAACTCTAATTTTCATCAGCGTGCCTCCACTTTAGTTTGGAGTGCGCGTATCGCATCGCTGATTTCATCCGTAACTACATCTATAAGCTTGGATTTAGGCGTTGAGGCAATAATGTCGCCTACTAAAATCGGGCTGCCCACTGCCATTATCAAGCGGCATTTAATAAAACTATCTCGTCTAATATACATTGGCACAACAGGGGCGCCTGAGCGTATAGCCAAAAAGGCGGCGCCTTTTTCCAAATCATCAAGGTCATCAGTTATTGTGCGCTTTCCTTCAGGGAAAATTCCAAATACTTTTCCTTTATCAAGCACCTGCATTGCGCTCCTTACTGACCCCAAATCAGAATGCTTCCTGCTGACTGGGAATGCAAAAAGAGCCCTAAAAAAAAGATTTCCGAGCCAGCCCTTAAAAAGTTCGGCTTTTGCCATAAAGTGAATAAAGCGCGGCGAGACCATAGCCATCACTACAGGGTCCAGCATCGAAATATGGTTGCATACAAAGATTGCTTTCCCTTTAATAAACAGGTTTTCTTTGCCGATTACGATTGGCCGCATAATCAAGCCCAGAATTGGCAGCAGCAGGTATTTAATCAGAATATAAAGCATTCATCCACCCCGGTATTTTGAGCGTATGGCATTAAGCACTGCGTCTACACTCTCTTTTATGCTTTTATCGGTTGTATCAATTAAAATTGCGCTATCAGCCTTTTTTAACGGGCCGCATTCGCGCGTAGAATCAAGGTAATCGCGCTCCAAAATGGCTTTTTCCATTTCATCGAGCGATATCATTGGCTGATTTTTCTTTTTAAGCTCTTTAAGGCGGCGCTCTGCGCGCACACGTGCAGAAGCTGTAATAAAAAACTTATGTTCTGCATTTGGCATAACAACAGTGCAAATATCCCTGCCGTCCATTACTATTGAGCCATCACCTGCAATGTGCTGCTGCAGCTTAACAAGTTTCTCTCGAACCTCTGCATGAACACCAATATCTGAAGCGCCCTTGCTTAATGCTTGGGTGCGGAGAAGGTCAGTAACATCCTTACCATTTAGGAGCATGTGCTGGCTGCCATCGTTGTATTTAACATGAATATCCGCATCAGGAAGAAGCAGGCTTACATTATCAGCATCATTTGGGTCTACTCCATGTTCAAGTGCAAAAAGCGCGAGTGTACGGTACATTGCGCCTGTGTCTAAATACGGGATATTGAGCTCTTTTGCAACTGCTTTTGCAATAGTGCTTTTGCCTGCTCCTGCAGGGCCGTCAAGACCGATATGTATATGCATAATGCCCCCTTTGCCTTTATCCTTTAAGCATTCCTGCGAGTTTGCCTGTTGACCAAGCTATTTGCAGATTATATCCGCCTGTTAGTGCGTCAACATCAAGCACCTCGCCTGCAAAATACAAGCCGTGAACAAGTTTTGACTCCAATGTCGATGGGTTCACTTCCTTTACGGAAATACCGCCTGCAGTAATTATAGCTTCATCTAGCGGCCTGGTACAGCGTATGTTTAGCTGCAGGTCTTTAAGATTTTGCACAAGCGCCAGTCGCTCTTTTACCGTAAATTCCGAAGCATTGAGCTTGGGGCTTAGGTTTGCAAGTTCGAACACTTGCAGCAGCAGTTTTTTGGGCAGCAGGCCTGAAAATACATTTTCAAGCGTCTTTTGCTTTGCCTCGCCTAAATCGCGAAGCAGCCTAATGTTTAGTTGCTCTTTTGTAAGGCCGGGTTTAAGGTCTATGCTTAGCTTAGCATTCATAGCACTTCCGCTTAGCTTTGCGCTTGCAGAAAGCACAAGCGGGCCTGATACCCCGAAATGGGTAAAGAGCATTTCGCCGAGTTCTTTATAAACAAGCTTGTTTGACTCATATGCGCTTAAAACCACATTTTTAAGTGTTAGCCCTGCAAGAGCATTAGGCCAGTTTTCGCTTGTTTCGAGTGGAACAAGCGAGGGTCTTGGCGTAATTATTGTGTGGCCGAGCTGTTTTGCGAATTTATACCCGTCGCCTGTTGAGCCTGTTGAGGTATAGCTTGCACCGCCTGTGCAAAGCACAACTGCGTCTGCATTGAACAAGCGGCCTTTAGAAAGTACGCCTGTAACGCGTTTTGCTTCTGTGGTTATGCCATCCGCCTTTGTGTTAAGGTGAAGTTCAACATTTAATTGCTCAAGGCTCCTTTGCAGCGCGCGGATGATATCGCTTGATTTATCGCTTTTTGGGAATACGCGGCCGCCGCGTTCTGTTTTTGTAATAACGCCGAGCTCATGCATCTCGTTTATTATGCTTTCACAGCTGCATACGCTCCAGGCGCTGTAAAGAAAGCGCGGGTTTCGCATTACATTTGAAAAAAAGGCATCTCGCCCGCCTGAGTTAGTGAAATTGCACCTGCCTTTACCTGTGAGGTAAAGCTTTTTGCCGAGTTTTTCGTTTTTTTCGAGCAGGGTTACTTTATGGCCTGCCTTTGCTGCAGTTATACCCGCATACATTCCGGAAGGCCCGCCGCCTATTATTAAAACATTCATTCTGCAACCTTTGTTTTGCCAAAACCCTCATGAAGATGCCCGGTATCGTTAAATACGGTAAGTATGTTATATTTTTCTCTTAACCTAATCTCAGTATAAGCAGCATTATCAAGCCTCAGGCTGTGCAGTTTGCATGGTGAAAGGCCTATTGAATGCGCAATCATCAGCCTAAGAGGTATGGAATGCCCTACTGCAAGCACTGTATCTTCTTTAGTATATGTTTTAAACAGTTCGTCTAAAAAAGCGATACATCTTGAAAAAACTTCAGAAAGAGGCTCAGCATCAGGCGGGGTATACGAGAAGGGGTCCTTTTCCCAGCTTCTGATTTCACTCGGGTACTTCTCAATAAGAGTTTTGAAGGGTGTACCCTCCCATGAGCCAAAATCCCGTTCCATTAAGAGTTCGTGGCATATTATATCGAGCCCATGAGGGTCGGCTATCATTTTTGCGGTTTCTTTTGCCCGTGAAAGTGGGCTGCTGTATACTGCCTTAAGCTGCAATGCGCTTACGCGCTCAGAGAGTTTTTGAGACTGGGTGCGCCCAATCTCATCTAACAGAATGTCTGTGCGCCCCTGAGTCCTCATTTGTGTATTCCAAGCTGTTTGCCCATGGCGGACAAGAATTAGTTTCATAAACTGCCTATTTGGCTTTCTGTTTGCTTACATAAACCTGATTAACGTTCCAAATCCGTTCGAGCTTTGAAAAATGCTCCATCAGTTGGTCCTTGCGCGCAAGCCCTGCCGAAACAATAATTGCATTTATAAGCGAAAGAGGTGCAACAAGCGAGTCTGCAAACGAAGCCATGTCGCTTCTTGCAGTGAGTGCAAAATCCGCATATTGTGCAAGCGGCGATGTTTCACTATCTGTAAGTGCAATTGTGGTTGCGCCGCGGTCTTTAGCGTATTGGAGCGCATCCACTGTGCGAGTGGAATACCGCGGGTAGCTGATTGCTATACATACGTCACTTTCATTTATTCGCGCCATTTGTTCGCAGGCATCGCTAAATGCGCCGTTTATCAGGATGACACCTGTGCATATAAAATTTAAGTTATAAGCAAGAAACTGGGCAATTGGAAACGCGCTCCTTAACCCTACAATATAAATGTTTTCTCCATTTAAAAGCGCATCCATTGCTCCGTTAAAAGCCTTGTTGCTGATAGTCTCTATTGTTGTGCGGATATTATGCATATCTGCTTTAAGCACGCTCTTAAGCACATCTGATTGATCTAACTCGGATGTCAGCTGAATACGCTGCATTGCAGTAAGCTTTGTTCTAATCATCTCCTGAAGAGCACGCTGGAGTGCTGGGTAACCGTCGTAGCCCATAGTATAGGCAAACCGCACAACAGTAGATTCACTAACGCCTACTGAGCGCCCCATTTTTGCGGCAGTTACAAAAGCTGCTCTATCATAATTTTCGATTATATATGATGCGATTTGCTTTTGCCCCTTGCTAAGTGAAGGAAACCGCTGCTGAAGCCGAAGCAGCAAATCATTCTGCTCCATAATGCACACTTCCTTGTTCGTTCTTATTTTCTTGCTTATGCAGATATAATTCAGAAAGGTTAAACCCCGAAACATCCATATTTTCCATATAAGAGTAGCAGGCTATATCATAGTGAATGGGGGTTAGCGTAATATATCCTTCCTGTACCCAGCGCTCGTCAGTATAGTCGCTCTTTGAAGGCTCGGTTATTTTCCCAAGCGGTGCCCAGAAGTAGCGGGAGCCATGCGGGTCTTCAAACTGTGCGTGCAGTTCCTCATATTTTTGAAGCGCGAGCCCTGCAAGGCGTATGCCCTTGATTTCGGATATTGGAAGCTCTGGCGCATTAAGGTTTAGTATCATACCTTTGGGAAGAGGGTTTTTAAGCATATAGTCAATAGTCCAAAGAGCTGCACGCGAGGCAGCAGTAAAATCAATAGGTTGGAGGGGGTAGGAGCTTACAGCAATTGCCGGTTTCCCGATAAGGGCACCTTCCATTGCTGCGCCAACTGTGCCTGAATAGAGTACATCCGACCCAAGATTTGCACCGTGGTTTATACCGGAAACAACAATATCAACAGGTACGTCAAGGCTTGTACAGCCAATGCGAACACAATCTGCAGGGGTTCCGTCAACAGCATAGGCAGGTATGTCCGGCAGTTCGGGAAGCGTTATTTTTCTAACGCGCACAGGTTTTATGCATGTTAGAGAATGGCTGGCGCCGCTGCGTTGTGAATCAGGGGCCACAATTGTGATATTGTAGTGGTTTTTTAGCTCTTGGGCGAGCGTTCTTATACCTGCGGCATAAATACCGTCATCATTGCTTAAAAGCAGATTCATGAAACCTCCGGAGGGTGTGCTGCAATACATGCAAGACATATTGCAATTATTATATCAGCATACACCTTAGCTTTCAACCTGAAGAAAGTTTTGCTGGGCTCTCCTGCATAAATCCCTGCTTAATTGACAGCCAGTTCTCAAAATGATAGCATCGATTTAAGCTTAATACATAGGTAAGGAGAGAAATATATGAAGAAAATAATCTGTGCCTCTGGCGCACCTGCTGCGCTCGGGCCGTACAGCCAGGCTGTGCAGACAGGGGGGCTTGTATTCACATCCGGCCAAATCGGCATAGACCCTTCAACCGGAAAGCTCTCGGATACAGTTGAAGGGCAGACACGCCAAGCGTTGCAAAACCTCGAACTGGTTCTTTCGGCTGCAGGGTGCACACTTTGTGATGTTGTAAAAGCAACAGTATTTCTGCAGGACTTTTCAGATTTTGCAACAGTAAACGCCATTTACGGCGAAGTGTTTGCAGGCGGTTTCCCTGCGCGCTCTTGTGTTCAAGTTTCTAAGCTTCCTGCAGGTGCATTAGTAGAAATAGAGGTTGTTGCTGCAAAAAGCTAACTTGCATTTTTAGTAAGTTCTGCCTGCATATGTAGTCACTATGTATGGAATTCTCGAATTGTTCACGCAAAAACTGCCCCTAAGTGGTATAATGCATACAAATAACAAACCAAGGCAGCTATAAGGAACGGGTTATCTAATGAAGCTACAGTACAGGAATCGCATAAATACGCTTCGGGCGCAGCGCAATGCAGCTGACAAAGCAGAGCGTATTTTTTGCGGACGTTCTGCAGGGCGTGCAAGGAAAGCGCGCATACATGCAGTTTCCACGAGAGCCAATAGTTTAATCAGCTCTTTTTTCCGCCAAGTTAAACGGCGTTCACCTCGCGCTCTCGGGGTGCTTGCAGCAGCGATACTGCTGCTTGTTGCGCTTCCTGCAGCTTTGCTTTTAGGTGCAGGTAAAAAAAATACACATGAACACAAGCCGGCTCCTGCAAAAGAGGCGCTTGTTTTAGATGTCGGCTCCCGCACGCTAAGTTCAGGTACGCAAGCACTCGACAATATTCCCGCTTTGCCTGAGCCTCCAACCCCAACACCTGAGCCGCACCCCACAAATATGATTTTTAAAGAAGGCATGAGCGCACCTGTAGTTGCAGAAATTCAAGAACAGCTGATGGAACTTGGCTATATGGATAATGACGAGCCAACGGAATACTTTGGGCCGATAACAAAGTCATCAATTAAACTGTTCCAGCGCAAACATGGGCTCCCAATGGATGGCTGCGTAGGCATGGAAACCTATTCCATGCTCATTTCTTCAGAAGCTACTAAATATTCAGTTTCAATAGGCGTAGAAGGTACTGATGTAAAAGAGCTCCAAATAAGGCTGCGTGAGCTCGGGTACCTTGATAAAGCTACAGAATACTTTGGCACTGAAACAGAAGCTGCAGTTAAGAAGTTCCAGGAACGAAACGGTTTGAGCATGGATGGCACAGTAGGCGAAAAGACGCGCGAAATGCTTTACAGCGATGATGCAAAAGCAAACTATTTTGAGCGCGGCGAAGTAAACGAAAAAATCCTTAGCTATCAAAACAGGCTCAAGAAG
The DNA here is from genome assembly GCA_964461335.1 of uncultured Oscillospiraceae bacterium. Lineage (GTDB taxonomy): Bacteria > Bacillota > Clostridia > Christensenellales > CAG-138 > JAKJBL01. The sequence goes on along the minus strand of CAYWTY010000013.1, from coordinate 23,882 downwards.
CTCGGGTATCTCACTACTGAAGCGGACGGCAAATATGGGAACGACACCGAAGCTGCAGTCAAGCGTTTCCAAGAGCGCAGCGGGTTGATTGCTGACGGGTATCTCGGCCCTCAAACAATAGAAAACCTCCTTTCATCTAATGCGCAAGCTAATGCGCTTATGATTGGCATGAAGGGAACAGATGTTGAAAATGTGCAAAAACGCCTTAAGGAGCTCAACTACTTAAAATCCGTAGACGGATACTACGGCTCAAATACAGAAGGCGCTGTGCGCGCGTTCCAAGAGCGAAACAGCCTTAGTGTTGATGGTAAAGTCGGCAAGCGGACAATGAGCCTGCTTACATCAGATGATGCAAAGAAAGCTGGGAGCACATCAGGCTCAAGCACATCAGGCGGCTCTTCTTCGAGCAGACCGCCTGCAGAGGGGCAGCCTCAGGTAGAAACGCCGAGCCGTCCTTCTGGCAAAGTTGTAAGCGTAGAAGCCTTCCTCGATATTGCACGCTCAAAACTCGGCAGCCGCTATGTACGCGGTGCGAAAGGGCCAAGTTCGTTTGACTGTTCAGGTTTTGTATATTGGTGTTTAAACCAGGCAGGAGTGTCGCAGGGCTATATGACATCCGCCTCATGGCAAAAGACTACTAAATATCAGCGAATCTCTAACATGAGCAGTTTGCAATCAGGCGATATAGTAAGCTTTAAGGGGCATGTGGGCATTTATCTTGGCGGCGGGCAGATGATTGATGCATCCTCAGGCCAAGGCAAGGTGCGCATTACAAGCAGCATTCAATCTTCAGCTTACTGGTCGCGCCATTTCGTTGCAGGGTTTAGGGTATTTTAAGCTTAACAGATATGAGTAAGGGCGGGCTTTTTAGCCCGCCCTTATTAACTACTTTGCGTCATATTACCTTTCGGGTTCAATAAGCCCGTAATTACCGTCACGCCTTGAATAGAGCACGTTTATATCGCCTGTAAGCGCGTTTTCAAAGACATAGAACGAATGCCCGAGAAGCGCCATTTGCAGCATTGCTTCTTCTTCGCTCATTGGTTTAATCGCAAACCGCTTAACTCTTACAATTTTCGGGCCACTTTCTTCAGTATCGTCATATGTGTTCCCGTAAAGAGGAGCCTCGTGCTTAAAGGCGCCTGCCTTTAAGCTCTTTTCCAAGCGGGTGCGATGTTTGAAAATTTGCTTTTCAAGTTTGTCAAGCACATTGTCAATGGAAGCGTACATGTCACCTGTAACTTCTTCGCCACGAATTATTATGTTTTCGTAAGGAATGGTCACCTCAACAATATGCCTGCTCCTCTCAATTGCCATTGTAACTTGGACTTCGGTATCCTTTGGGAAATATCGCTCTAATTTGCCGACCTTTTTGTTAATGAGCTCTTGAAGGGAATCCGAAATTTCGATGTTTTTGCCTGAAATCGATATGCGCATTCCTGTCAACTCCTTTTCGCGCTATTACTTGCCATAGAGATTGCGCTATAGCCTTTATTCTACAATAGTCCACAAAACACCTGCAACCATTTTTAAAACTTTCAGCGTAAAATAATTCAGGCGGGGAGCCCCCCGCCCGAATTATTAGAGTTTAGGCTTTTCCATCGCTTCCTAAAACGTTTACAATCTTATGCTTTACCATTTGCTTAATAGCCTCACGTGCCGGTTTTAGGTATTGACGCGGGTCAAAATGATCCGGGTGTTCAACAAAGTATTTGCGGATTGTGCCTGTCATCGCCAAACGCAGGTCGCTGTCTATATTAATTTTGCATACTGACATTGATGCTGCTTTTCTTAGCATATCCTCAGGGATTCCTACTGCACCCGGCATATTGCCACCATGGGTGTTGATCATTGTTACAAATTCCGGAATTACGGAAGAGGCACCGTGGAGCACAATGGGGTAGCCTGGAAGACGCGCTTGAATCTCCTCAAGAATATCAAAGCGCAGCTGCGGTTTTGTACCCGGCTTGAATTTAAAGGCGCCATGGCTTGTGCCGATTGCGATTGCAAGGGAGTCGACCCCTGTTCGCGTTACAAAATCCAAAACCTCATCAGGACGTGTATATGAGGCGTCTTCAGCACTTACATTTACAGCGTCTTCTATGCCTGCAAGCCTGCCAAGTTCGCCTTCAACTACAACTCCGTGCTTGTGTGCGTATTCAACAACCTTGCGTGTAAGCTCAACATTCTCTTCGTAAGGGTGGTGTGAGCCGTCAATCATAACAGAGGTAAAACCCCCGTCTATACAGCTTTTGCACAACTCAAACGTGTCGCCATGGTCAAGGTGGAGGCAAATAGGCAAATCTGTTTCAATAATTGCCGCCTCAATTAGCTTCATGAGGTAGGTGTGGCTTGCATATTTTCTAGCCCCTGAAGAGACTTGCAGAATTAATGGGGATTGTACTTCTTTTGCAGCCTCTGTAATGCCCTGGATAATCTCCATATTGTTAACATTAAAGGCGCCTATCGCATACCCGCCGTCATAGGCTTTTTTAAACATTTCTGTGCTTGTAACCAGTGCCATATTCATTCACGCTCCTTTGTTTGTATTATACCCAACAGCGCGATAAATGCAAATTAATTTGCTAAGAAACTGAAAAATAGGAGCAAACTACGAAAAATGCCGATTATTATTGTATCTAAGATGTATTGCGGATATAATGAAATTGGGCAAAACGCTGCAAATGGCTGACGGTGTACCAATACATTCTCTTGGAGGGCGCATGGAGGGAAAGCTTTTATCTGTTATAATCCCAGTTTATAATGAGCAGGAGGTTCTCCAAGCTTCGCATGAACGCTTAGATGCTGCAATGCAGAGCATAGGCTGCCCATACGAGTTGATTTTTATTGACGATGGCAGCACAGACGAAACTATGCCCTTGCTTCGAACACTTGCCGAAAAAAACGCCTCTGTAAGGGTTTTATCGTTTTCTCGGAATTTTGGCCACCAGCTTGCGGTTACTGCAGGTATGGATGCTGCAAAAGGCAGCGCACTTATAATAATAGATGTAGATTTGCAGGACCCGCCTGAACTCATAGCAAAAATGGTACAGATGTGGGAACATGGCGCAAAAATAGTGTTTGGAAAGCGATTAAGGCGTGAAGGTGAAACAATCTTTAAGCGCTTTACAGCCTATTTGTATTACAGGCTCCTTCAATCCATGAGCTCATATCCTATTCCTCTTGACAGCGGCGATTTCCGTTTATTAGACAGAGATGTTGCTGATGAGTTTTTAAAGATGCGTGAGCATAACCGCTTTTTAAGGGGTATGTCAGCTTGGATGGGCTTTAATGCGCAGCCTCTTGAATATGTGCGCGCAGAGCGGTATGCTGGGCAAACAAAATATACTTTTAAAAAAATGCTTAAGCTTGCTTGGGACGGTATTTCGGGGTTCTCTTCGCGGCCTCTAACCCTGCCGGGCTGGGTTGGGCTTGTGCTTATGCTGCTCTCAGGCTTAAGTTTTATAGCGCTTATTGTGCTTACTGCTATTCTTCGCGTTGCGCCTTGGTTATGGGCAGCAGCAGGGCTTGTTTTTTTGCAGGGGTTGACCCTTGCAGCGCTTGGCATTCAGGGTGCATATATGAGCCGCATGTACGATGAGCTTAAGGGCAGACCACTTTATATAATTAAAGAAAGATTATAGTAAGGCTTAAACAAAAGATTAAACGGATGGTGCGGGATGAAATTTTTCGATTCTTTTACGATTTATATAGGCATTGGAATAATTGCAGGTTTGGGCGGTTTTGTTTTTATCTTTCGCAAATGGAACCTGCCCCAGTATTGTAAAAAGCGCTACAACCTTAATACAAAGATAAAAATTATTATCTTTATTATGCTTCAGGGTATTTTATTGGCGCTTTTGCTTGCTATGCTCATGAATGTGCTTAGAGTTAATGATATTGCAGCTCAGGTCTTAGAAGGTGCAGCAATAGGTTTTAATTGTGCTGTGCTTGCAGGGTTGTTCCGCGAAGGTGAGGCTAGGGGTTCATCAAAAGTGCAGAACGCAACTACGAAAAAGAAGCCTGATGCTTCGGATAATCGCAGCAGGCGCAGCAAAGGATAATAAACAAAACTAAACTTTAACCGGAGGAACTTAATGGTAGACCCAAGAATCCGTACAATGGCTAAGAACCTGATAAATTTTTCATGTGCGCTAAAACCTGGAGAAAAGGTGCTCATAGAGTCAATAGGCAATAACGACCCGCTTGTAAAGGTATTGATTGAGGAAGCATATTTAGCAGAAGCTGTTCCATTTGTTTGGCTTGGAAACAGGGTTATTGATAGAGCGCTGCTTATGGGTTGCACAGATGAACAGCTTAAGCTTAGTGCAGAACTTGATGGCGAGCTTATGAGCAAAATGCAAGCATATATCGGAGTACGCGGCGGCAGCAATTCGGCTGAGCTTTCCGATGTGCCACAAGAACAGCTTAAGCGCAACCAGCAGCTCTATTGGGAGCCGGTTCACAGCAAAATACGCGTAGCAAAAACCAAATGGGTTGTGCTTCGCTACCCGCACCCGAGCATGGCTCAAATGGCGGATATGAGCACTGAAGCATTTGAAGACTATTATTTTAATGTCTGCAACCTTGATTATTCAAAAATGGAAATAGCTATGCGGCCTTTGAAAGCCCTTATGGAAAGCACTGATAAAGTCCTTATAAAAGGGCCAGGCACAGAGCTGAGTTTTTCTATTAAAAATATGCCTGCTATAATCTGCGCAGGGCATGCGAACATACCTGACGGGGAGATTTATACTGCGCCTGTTAAAACGAGTGTTAATGGTGTACTCACATACAATACGCCATCAGTGCACGATGGTTTTACCTACACAAATATTCGCCTTGCCTTTAAAGACGGGAAGATATGCGAAGCAACAGCCAACGATTCTAAGCGAATAAACAAGGTGTTTGAAATTGACGAAGGCGCGCGTTTTATTGGTGAATTTGCTTTGGGCGTGAACCCCTTTATAACAGCGCCAATGAAGGATACGCTATTTGACGAAAAAATTTCCGGAAGCTTCCATTTTACCCCTGGCTCCAGCTATGATGACGCCTTTAACGGCAATAAATCTGCTCTGCACTGGGATTTAGTCTGCATTCAAACACCCGAATACGGAGGCGGAGAAATTTGGTTTGATGATGTGCTTGTAAGGCGCGATGGAGTCTTTGTTTTGGAGGAGCTTTTGCCGCTTAACGCTGAACAGTTAAAGCACAGCTAAGCTTTTTGCTGCGCGTGCTTAGGATACTCTAATGGCGTAATGAAATTATAAAAAAACTATCTTGCATTACTTCAGCTCATGCGATAGTATAAGCAAAGTATTTTGCTCAAAATTGAATTTGGGAGCTTGAATAATGCAGCTTGCTCCTCAATAATTTGCATAAGGGAGATGTTTCTATGGCAGTAAAGGTAGGGATTAATGGCTTTGGCAGAATAGGGCGGCTTGTTTTTAGGGCGTCCGTAACAAACCCTGAGGTAGAAGTTGTTGGTATTAACGACCCATTCATAGACCCTGAGTATATGGCTTATATGCTTAAATACGATACAGTGCATGGGCGGTTTAATGGTGAAGTATCGTTTGAGCCGAATAAACTCATTGTAAACGGCAAAGAGATTTCAGTTTATTCGTGCATGAGCCCTTTAGAAATACCCTGGGGCGAGTGCGGCGCTGAATATATAGTTGAGTCAACAGGTGTCTTTACAACTACGGAAAAAGCATCCGCGCACTTAACCGGCGGTGCAAAAAAGGTTGTAATTTCAGCTCCGTCTGCAGATGCGCCAATGTTCGTAATGGGCGTTAACCATGAAAAATACGAGAACAGCCTTAAGGTGGTTTCAAATGCCTCATGCACAACAAACTGCCTTGCGCCTTTAGCCAAAGTCATTCACGATGAATTCGGCATTCTTGAAGGGCTTATGACTACAGTCCACGCAACAACTGCAACACAGAAAACAGTTGATGGCCCCTCAAATAAGGATTGGCGCGGTGGCCGCGGAGCTGCATTTAATATAATCCCAAGCACAACAGGCGCTGCAAAGGCAGTTGGAAAGGTTATTCCGGCCTTAAACGGCAAGCTAACAGGCATGGCATTTCGCGTTCCTACAGCCGATGTTTCAGTTGTGGATTTAACTTGCAGGCTTGAAAAGCCGGCTTCTTATGATGAAATTAAAGCAGCAATGAAGGCTGCCTCCGAAAGTAAACATTGGCAGGGGATTATCGGCTACACAGAAGATAAAGTCGTCTCGTCTGATTTTATTACGGATCCTCGCACCTGCATCTTTGATGCTGATGCTGGAATAAGCCTAAATGATAATTTCGTAAAGCTTATTGCGTGGTATGATAACGAATGGGGTTACAGCTGCAAGGTGCTTGATTTAATTTGCCATATGGCATGTGTAGATGGCAAGAGCTAAGCCTCTAAGCCCCCAAACATAAGTATAAAAACAATTAAGGGCGGAACACCGCCCTTAATTGTTTTTTGCTATTTCGAGTTTATTTAAGCCTGCACACGCATTTTGCTTGCTAATAAGGTTGTGGCATGCAACTAACCTCGGGTTTGCATTTCCCTTTACTCATGAGTTCCTGTATTATCATCAAGCACTCTCCAAAGCGCTGGAAATGGACGACTTCGCGCTGGCGTAAAAAGCGCAGGGGGTCTATCACTTCAGGGTTGTCGGTGAGCTGAATAAGGTGTTCGTATGTAGTGCGCGCTTTTTGCTCTGCAGCTAGATCCTCATGTAAATCAGCAATAGGGTCACCCGTACATTGCACATATGCAGCTGTAAACGGTACTCCGCTTGGGTTTGAAAGGTACACGCCGCTATCATGCATAGTAAAGTAATTGTCGAGGCCTGCTGCTTTAATTTCCGAAATGCTGGCTCCGCGCATACATTGGTGTATCATTGTGCCGAGCATTTCCCAGTGCGCAAGCTCCTCAGTTCCTATATCGTTAAGTGTTGCACGGCACCTTGCTTCAGGCATTGAGTAGCGCTGAGTTAAATAGCGAAGACCTGCGGAAAGTTCGGAGTCTGGGCCTGCATATTGGGCTAAGAGCAGCCTTGCCATTCGCGGGTCTGGGCTTGTAATTCTAACAGGGTATTGCAGCTTCTTTTCATAAATCCACATATGAGCCTCCTTATTATTGCCATGGCCAAGCAGAGCAAACCCAGCACCCCACATCTGTGGGAGAATGCCCGAAGCCCAGCAGAGGACCATATAAAGATTCATATTTGCCAATCAGTTCGGCAAGCTTTTGGGAATAGCAAAAGTAATCCGCGCGAGCATCCTTATCACATGGATGGGTATCAATGTAAAGGTTGAGTTCAACACATACGAACTCGCATTCGCTGATTTTCATCAGCAGGGCATGTTGCTTTGCATCCATAAGTCAGCCTCCTTAATGCAGGTAGGGGCGCACGAGTTCCGGGAAAAGAGTGCCTTGGCAAAGCGCTTCGTTTGGGCAATAGCCCGCCTTATACTCCTGTTTAGCTATATACGCAACAGCTAACTGGCACCCAGGCTCAGTTTCCCGGCATATTCCAGGGCAACTTCTGCAATCTTCGCAGGCTTTGCCTGCAAGTAAAGTATTTTTTGCATCCAGAGGATTCAGTTGGCAGCCGAAGGGCTTAAAGCAGCAGTTGCCCATCGTACTCTTTTTCTCATACATACGGGGGTTCCTCCTTATTTGGATAAGCACAGGCTGCCGTCTATTTCTTGGCAGCCTTTGTCTAAAGTATCGTATGCGTATAATGAAGATTTGGTGAGGGCGTTTGGGGTTTGAGGCCTTTAGAGAACCAAATTTAACCTTTAGCGATTTTCATATTACAGCTTGACATCATGCTAAACATGTATGATAATTATTAAGCCTGAAGGATGAAAATTTCTTCAAGAAATTAATATGGCAGAATAGAGGCGCGTGTCTCATAAGTAGCAGGGAAGAGCTTTTCAAGGGGTGCAGAGGCCATGTGAAAGGGTGACTCGCCGAAGCGGCGTATTGGCTTGGGCAATACGATGCTGGTCAACGGGAGAATATTCCGCTGACTGTCACAAGAACCTCAGGGTGAAGTGGTGCGCTATTCGTCAGCCTGTATCGGAAACACAAATTGTGAATCCAGCGGCTGGGGGTTACGCTCCAGCCTTTTATATTGTAAAAATTTATGGAGGAAGAAAAATGAAGAAACTGATTTCACTTTTATTAGCGCTTGCGCTTTGTGTAGGCCTTGTCTCCTGTGCAGCGCCAGCAGCGCCCGTTGCACCAGCAGAGCCTGTTAAACCAAGCGCAGAAGCGCCTGCAGCGCCTAGCGAGGAACCTGACGTTGCAAAAGAGAAGTTCGTAGTTGGCCTTGAATGCAACTATGCGCCTTTTAACTGGACGCAAGCAGAGCAATCAAGTGAAAGCGTTGTAATACCCGGCGGCGGCTTTGCTGATGGCTATGATATCCAAATCGCCAAGCTTATAGCACAAGGGCTCGGGCGTGAACTTGTTATTTCAAAAATCGAATGGGACGGCCTGCCCCCAGCTTTGCTTTCCGGGAAAATCGATGCAATAATCGCTGGTATGAGCCCAACTGCAGATCGTGCTTTAACAATCGACTTTACTGACCCATACTATGAAAGCGACTTAGTTGTTGTTGTAAGGAAGGATAGCCCCTATGCTTCTGCATCATCGCTTTCTGACTTTGCAAATGCAAAAATTACTGCGCAGCTTAATACCTTCCACTACACTGTAATTGAGCAAATTCCGGATGTTAAGCTTCAAACAGCAATGGATAACTTCCCAACCATGATAGTTGCGCTTACCTCAGGCACTATTGACGGCTATATTTCGGAGCGCCCAGGTGCAGAATCTGCAACAGAATCCAACCCTGAAATTACTTTTATTGAGTTTGGAGAGGGTAAGGGCTTCGAAGCCTCACCTGAAGATGTTGCTATAGCTGTCGGGCTTCAAAAGGGCAATGTAGAGCTTGTTGAACAAATCAACGAAATACTTAAGGGTATTACAAAGGAACAGCGCCAGCAAATGATGGATAGAGCAATTGCATCACAGCCTCTGTCTGAAGAATAATAAGATTAAGGGCCGGGCTAATGAGCCCGGCCCTTTTAGGGAGAATGAGAAGGGGTGAAACGAAATGCCAACCACCTTTTTCGGTTGGGTAGGGTTTCTCATAGAGAGATACGGCTCTTTATACTTAAAAGGTACTGCAAACACAATATTAGTTGCTATAACAGGCACAATAATCGGCTTTATTATTGGCCTTTTGGTTGCTGTTGTGCGGACTATACCTTTGCGCAAAGAATTCGGTCTGCTAAAGAAGGTTTTAATAAGAGTTGTACGCGCTCTGCTTGTTATATATATTGAAGTGTTCCGCGGCACGCCAATGATTGTTCAAGCTATGGTTATATTCTATGGTGCCCAACAATATCTTGGGCTGGATATGCCCGTTACTACAGCCGCAATTTTTATAATTTCTATAAATACAGGCGCATATATGTCGGAAATCATTCGAGGCGGTATCATCTCTGTTGATATTGGCCAAACTGAGGGCGCTCATTCGCTTGGGATGACGCATTGGCAGACAATGTCAAACGTAGTTTTGCCGCAAGCAATACGCAATATTATGCCCTCTATTGGCAATGAGTTTGTTATAAACATAAAGGACAGTTCAGTCTTAAACGTAATTTCGGTGTTCGAATTGTTTTTTACAGCAAAATCAGCTGCAGGGACATACTATAAATATTTTGAAGCATTCTTTATAGCTGCTGTTATTTACCTTGTACTTACATTTACAACTACCCGCATTCTGAGGCTTGTAGAAAAACGGATGGATGGCCCGGAAAACTATACAATGCTCCCATGTCTGCATGCGGATATCAGCGTGCTTGCAACGCGTAAACTAAGCCTTCATTCGCATAAACGGGGAGGTGCTTGACTGTGGCCTATAATATAGAAGTGCAGCATTTAAGGAAGGATTTTGGCGCAAATACTGTGCTAAAGTGCATTGATTTAGCAGTCTCCCCTGGGGATGTCGTGTGCATTATTGGAGCCTCAGGTTCTGGAAAAAGCACGCTTTTACGGTGTATTAACCAGCTTGAAGACCATACAGGCGGCACAATACTTTTCCATGGTGAAGATATTAAATCCCCCGGGTTTCGCATAGCAGAGTATCGCGCACGCGTTGGGATGGTGTTCCAGCAATTCAACCTGTTTTATAACATGTCCGCATTTGAAAACTGCGTTGTAGGGCAAGTGAAGGTGCTCTCAAGAACCCGCGCACAAAGCGAAGAAAAGGCTAAATTCTATTTAGATAAAGTCGGGATGCTTCCTTTTTCAAACGCTAAGCCAAGGCAGCTCTCTGGCGGCCAAAAACAGCGCGTAGCAATTGCGCGTGCATTGTGTATGGACCCTGAGGTGCTTTTATTCGATGAGCCAACCTCAGCGCTTGACCCTGAAATGGTAGGCGATGTGCTCGAGGTAATGCATGAGCTCGCTAAGAGCGGGCTTACAATGCTCGTTGTTACCCATGAGATGGCGTTTGCCAAGGATGTGGCGCACAGAGTTGTGTTCATGGATGAAGGTGTTATTGTTGAAGACGGCCCTCCGGAGATTATATTCAACAACCCCACCCAACAGCGTACAAAGGAGTTTTTGCGAAGGATACTGCGGCCTAAGGAGCCATCTGCATAACTTAAAGCCGCAAATCGCTGAATTTTTGTAACAGAAATAATAGAGCTTTATGTCATAGTTAACTTAAGGCGTTCAGTTCAAATATGAAGCGGACGCCTTTTGATTTTCAAAGAAGTTTTGTATTTTCGAGTTTGTTCAGCAACTGTGCCTGAAAGCAGGAGCAGCGCAAGCAGGTTTGGCAAGGCCATCAGGCTGTTTAGTGCATCAGATATTGCCCATGCAGCTGAAAGCTCCAGTATTGCGCCAACAATAATGAACAGCAGATAAGCAGCCTGAAAGATACGGGCTGCGCTTGAACCAAAAAGAAACTCACAGCAGCGCGCCCCATATAGCGACCAGCTTATAATAGTGGAAAACGCAAAAAGCAAAATACACAGCGCTATAATAATACCTGCCGCATTTCCATATACAGATGAAAAGGCTGTTGTAACAAGCGCTGCGCCCAAATCTTCGCCAAAAGGCAATTCTTTTATGCCAAGCATTACAGCAAGCGCTGTAAGTGTGCAAATTATAATAGTATCAACAAACACCTCAAAAATTCCATACAGGCCTTGCTCAGCCGGGTTTGTTGTATCAGCTGAAGCGTGTGCCATAGGCGCTGACCCAAGACCTGCTTCATTTGAAAACATTGCTCTGCTCATGCCATACCTAAAAGCCTGAAATGCCGTAATGCCTGCTGTTGCGCCAAGCAGTGCAGAAGGCTTGAACGCGCATATAAAAATGCTTTGCAAAACTTCATAAACGCGGTCTAAGTGCGTTAGAATTACAGTTAGTGCAGCAAGTATATATAAAATGCTCATATACGGAACAAGGCGGCTTGTAACCCTGCCTATTCGCTGCAGGCCGCCAAGTGTAATGAGCGCAGCAAGAAGTGCAATTGCTAAAGCTACACCAAGCTTGAGTAAAGGTTCGTTTGTCGCAGGTACTAAGTTGGTTGAAAAGCTGCCTATTGCTGTGCAAACTGCAGAGGCTATTGTGTTGCTTTGCGCCATGTTTCCAATACCAAGCGATGAAAGCATTGCAAATGCCGCAAATAACTTAGCTAGCCATCTCCAGCGGCTGCCTAAGCCATTTGCAATGTAATACATCGGCCCGCCAACCCAATCTCCTGCTTTATTCCGCTCACGAAACTTCACAGCCAGCAGGATTTCGGCATATTTTGTAGCCATAGCCAAAAGTGAAGCAACCCACATCCAAAACACTGCGCCTGGGCCGCCAAGAATAATTGCGCCTGCAACTCCTGCAATATTGCCTGTTCCAATTGTTGCAGCAAGCGAAGTCGTTGCTGCGTGCAAAGGCGGAACTGCTCCTTTACTTGTGCCTGAAGGGCTTTTATATGCCTTAAATAAAGTTCTATTCATTGCATGGCAAAAATGTGAAAACTGAAAAAAGCCTGTACGTGCTGTAAAGTACAAGCCTGTTACTGTTAAGAGAAGAAATATCGGAAGGTTCCAAAAGGCATTTTTCTGGAGTTCACTCAACAGAGTTTGTAAAACTTGCAGCACTGACATTATCTTCCCCCTATTTTTTCCTTAGAAATAGTCTATGCGGAAAATGTTCGCCATAACTGCATAAATGATTACAGGTTCTCGGGTAATGATAAAATAAACGGGGTTTTTTTCTATGAGGAGAAAAGGAGATGATATTTTGCGGGTTTTGTGCCTGTTTATAGCTATTGGCATAGCTTTTGGCATTGCAGTTGGATGTAAAGCAGTACCTTATGGGGAAGTGCCGCCTGAAAAGTTTGTCTTAGGCGAGGACATATTTATTTCCAATGTTGATGTTTCGCGTATGCAAATTGCGCATGCTCGTGAAGCAGTTGAAACGCATGTAACCGGAAAAATCAGCGCAATGCGTTTTACCATTTCTTTAGAAGGGGAAGAAGATGCTGCCTTTGAGCTTTCTGGGTCTGAGCTGCCTATTAAAGCTGATACAGAAGTGCAGCTGCGTGAAACTTCCTATTTGCCACAGCATAACCAGCTGCGGCTTGAAAAAAGAGAGTTCGATGTTAAGCTTTCCCTTGACCTTGATAAAGCGCGCGAAAAGGCAGAAGCTATTTGTGCTTCACTAAGTTTTAACGCGAAGGATGCAAAAGCAGTGCTTGACCGTTCAAAAGAAGGAATGTTTGCTTTTACAAAGGATGAGCCTGGGCGCAGGGTTGAACCTGATGATTTGCTTGCTTTGCTCTCTCTTGCAGTTTCCCAAGGAGGCAGCAGAGCTTTGAGTTTGCCATTTGAAGTAATTGAGGCAAACTATACTCTTGAGCAGGCGCAAAAGGAGCACAGGCTTATTTCAGAGTTTTCAACATCATTTAAAAACCCGCCTCTAAATGCATCTGGGCGCGTCTTCAACATTAAAAAAGCTGCTAAGCTTCTTGATGGCACAGTACTAAAACCGGGTGAGCACTTTAGCATAAACGCTTTGCTTGGCGCAAGAAATGAGCAGAATGGCTGGCAGAGGGCGCCCGGTATTCGTGAAGGCCGCTATGAGCAGGAATACGGCGGGGGTGTATGTCAGGTAAGCTCCACTTTGTTTAACGCAGTTATGCTTGCAGATTTGGATGTATTAGAACGGCATCCGCACAGCTGGCCATCAAGTTATGTTGGTATTGGCAGAGATGCAACAGTTAGCACAGGCGGGCCAGATTTTAAATTTGCAAACAGCAGCAATGCAGAGCTTTATATCTTCGCAAAAACAAACGATAAAAAGGAGCTTAGTATATCTATTTACGGGCGCCCGATAAATGACGAGGTAAAGATACGCATAAGCTCAGAACGCATAGCTACGCTTGCTTCAGCAGGGGAAGAAATTCTCCTCGATACAAGCCTACCCCCAAATACGCGTTTTGTGTACCGCGAAGCGCGCAAAGGCAAAAAGTCTCAGACGTATAAGGAGTATTATGATTTAGAGAATAAGCTAATAAAAAAAGTGCTTGCATATAAGGATTTGTATCGTTCAGTAAAGGGAACTGTATATGTATCAGGAGACCTTTATTATAGCCAATAAGGCTATCTATAAATCTTCCGCTTTCTTTTTGTGTGTATTTTCATTACAATAGTGTTCAGGCGGCAAATGCCGCAACACACAAAAAAGGATGGAAATAATGAAATATAGGGCACTCTTTCTCGATATCGACGATACACTTATTGGCGCGGATAAAAACATTTCAGCTATTAACCTTAAAGCCATACGCAGTGCGCAGCAGGCAGGTATATTCGTAACAATTGCAACAGGCAGAAGCTATTTGGGCTCTGTGCCAATACTAAAGCAACTTGAGGTGCATGGCCCTGTCATTGTATATGGGGGCGCAGGGATAGTGAATAACCTTACAGGAGAAATCCTGTTTAATGGGAGCATAGAGGAAAGCCTAATCCGTGAAGCGCTTGAGGTTTCAAAGAAGTGGGGGGTACATGCGCAGATATATCAGGGTGATACAATAATTTTTGCAGAGGAAAACGAATTTACAAAAAGATATGCGAGCACATTAAACCTGCCTTTTCTCGTTGACCCATTAGTAAAAGAGAAGGATTGGGAGGATGTGCCAAAAGTTCTCGTATATGTTACCCCGGGCGAAGCAGAGGTGGAAATGCTTGCCCGCTTTAATGAAGAGTTTAAAGGAAGGCTTGAAATCGCTTCTTCCAAGCCCGGGTTTATTGAGCTTAACCGGTTAGGAGCGCATAAAGGCAGCGCCTTGCTTCGGGTTGCAGAACTTTTAGGCATACGCAGAGAGGAAACAGTTGCTATAGGCGACAACACACTTGACTATCAAATGATTCAAATGGCAGGGTTGGGCGTATGCGTAGAAAATGGGCAGCAAATTGTTAAGGATATTGCGGATGTAATTGCGCCATCAAGCGATGATGATGGCGTAGCGTGGGTCATTAACGAAATTATGCTTCCCAATGGAAGGAGCTAGCTAAGTTGGGGCTGATTACACTCGAAGGCTTTGCAAAAGCGCTTAATTTAACTATAGCTTATGAAGGGCAGGGGGAGTTTTCGGTCGGAGAAAGCGAAGTCAGCAGGCCGGGGCTCCAGCTTACAGGTTTTTATGAGCATTTTGCTTATAAGCGCGTTCAGTTGATTGGGAATGCAGAAATGTATTATATTAAACAGTTATCTCACGAAACACGGCTCACAAGGATACGCGAGCTTCTAAGCTACAAGCTGCCCTGTGTTGTGTTTTCAAGAGGTTTTGAGCCGCCTGAAGCTTTCCTTAAAGAGGCAGCTGCTATGTCCACACCTGTTTTATGCAGCCCGCTGCCTACAAGCAAAGTAAGCCATGCAATAACAAAGTATTTGGATAGGATGCTGGCACCGGTGATAACGCGGCACGGGGTGCTGCTTGATGTTTATGGCGTTGGGGTTATGCTCACTGGTGAAAGCGGCATGGGCAAGAGTGAGACTGCGCTTGAAATGGTAAAGCGCGGCCATAGGCTTGTAGCAGATGATGTGCTTGAAATACGGCGGGTTGCTGAAAACCGCCTTTCAGGGACTGCGCCTGCGCTTACACGACATCTTCTTGAAATAAGGGGAATAGGGCTAATAGATGTCAGATACATGTTTGGCGTAGGTGCAGTTATAGCCGAAAAATCAATAGATATTGTCATTGAAATGGAAATGTGGGAAGATAGCAAAAGCTACGACAGGTTAGGGCTTGATGAACAGACTATTCCAATTCTTGATGTTAAAATTCCCTACATCCTTATACCTGTTCGCCCTGGGCGCAACTTGGCTATTGTAGTTGAGGTTGCCGCTCGCAATTACAGGCTTAAAAAGCTTGGGTATGATGTTGCAAAGGAATTTGACCGCCGCTGGGCGGAAGAGTTTGAAAACGACTAAGGAGGAGCTAAGCCTATGGTGCAGGCAGGCTTTGATATTGGTGGAACAAATATAGCAGTAGGAATAGTGGATGAAGATGCTAAAATCATTCTTAAGCGCAGCATTGTGTTTCCTACAGGGCAGCCGTATCAAGATACAGTAAAAAAAATGGCAGAGCTTTTAGCTCAAATGGCTGAGGCGCTCTGGGTGCCCGTAAGCTCGCTTGCTTCAATAGGTATTGCTGTTCCAGGCAGCATTGACCAAGCAAATGAACGGGTTGTACACGCATATAACTTGCAGTTTCACGATGTCCCTTTGCGCAGCGCACTTAATGAACATTTCCCTTCTGTGCCTGTTTTCCTTGCAAACGATGCTAATGCTGCTGCACTTGCAGAGCTTTATGCAGGTGCATTTGTAGGGTGCAAAACAGCTGTGCTTATTACTTTAGGCACAGGCATTGGCGGCGGGCTAATTCTTGGCGGCAGAATGTTCAACGGTGGGCTTGGCAATGGGGTTGAGCTTGGCCACATGGTGCTTGAACATGGAGGGCCGCTATGCACATGCGGAACTCGCGGCTGTATCGAGGCGCTTTGTACAGCCACATGGCTGGTTCAGCAAGGAAGAAAGAGTATTATTGAATATCCCCACGCTATGATAGCTACAAAAGCAGGCCAAGAGCTCTTGGCAGTAGATGCGAAGCTGGTGGTGGATTGTGCAAAAGCTGGCGACGCAATAGCCAAAGATATTTTTGACAGATATGTTGACCAATTGGGTTCAGCGCTTGCATCCTGCTTTAACATGCTTGACCCGGAAGTAATTGCACTTGGCGGCGGCGTGAGCCTTGCAGGCGAGTTTTTATTTACGCCTTTGAGAGCGAATGTTAAACAAAAGTGCTTCTTTAAAAACTGCGGCAGAATAGTAGAGGCACAACTTGGCAATGATGCGGGGATTATAGGCGCTGCTATGCTTGCAAGAAACTAAGGAAACGCACAAAAACACAAAGAAAAAGACAGGGGCTGTAGCTGCAGCCCCTGTCGCAATCCTTTCCGTCCGGCGCCGCCTCCCGTTCGGTTGCCCTGCCAGCCCGGGTGCGGTAAAAAAGTACAAAGTAGTTCGCTTGAGTCTTATTTTAAGGAGGAAGAACAGTCAATGAAGAATACTATTGTTCCGGACGGAAATTGGAGTACTCACTAATTCTTCTGATATTACTTTAACACTATATCTGGTGGTTTACAAGCCTAATTTACATCTTTTTTAGCATATTATGTGTTTTTATGCGCAAATATTGAAAACAAATTGTGAACGACTATCGAGGCTTTAAAACTATGGGGCGCATAGGCTTTGTCTAAAGAGAAAAATCATGCTCGCATATGGTGAAGGCAGGTTTTTATTCGGCTTTAGAAGACGCGCCTTGCTATAATAAAGTTGCGTACATAATACCCTGTGGTGCTATCGACAACCACCCGCCCCCTAGATGAGGAAGCATGTATGAATTGCCCGTTTCCAAGATAAATTCCCGTATGGTTAACATTTGGGTTAGTGTCTGATTTGTAGAAGAGCAAATCTCCCCTTTGGCACTCCCCAAGGGTTGAAATAGCCTGCCAAGAATTTACTTGGCTAAAGCCAATTGCATTATATCTGCCTACGCCAACACCGGCAGAACGAAGGCAGTAGTAAACAAGGCCTGAGCAATCGTAGGAATCCGGCCCTTCATCGCTCCAGACGTAGGGCTTGCCTACCTGCGCATGAGCAGCATCTATTAACCCATTAACACTATGGCTGTATGAAGCTTGCCCTTCATTTTGCAGCGGAGAGGAGCTTTTTACAGGCTGGTGCTCGTCTTCGTTCTGTTTTGGTGTAATAGTGGGGATGGCATATGAGGGCTTTGAGGTTGGCTTTGGTGTAGGTTTTGGGGTTGGCTTTGGCGTAGGTGTAGGCGTTGGGTCAACAAGGTGCCGTGCTTTAGGCGAATATAAAAGGTTGCGTGCCTCTTGGTAGATTACACCTGTTTGCTCAAGCTTATTGCGCTTTTGGAATTTTGTAACTGCTGCTTCAGTTGCAGAGCCAAAGTAGCCATTATCTTTTTCAGTGTAATAGCCGAGTTCTTCAAGCCTGCGCTGCATGCTCCTTACATCTGAGCCTTTATCTCCCTTTTTCATGCTGTAAGGGGGTGCGTCTTTGCTATAGAGCAGCTGCAATGTGTGGGAATCCGCATTACCTGTTTGCTCTAAGCCTTGCGCCCGCTGGAAAAGGGCAACAGCTGATTTTGTTACAGCTCCATAGTAGTTAGTAAGCACATCATAGTCAAAGTACCCAAGCTCCATAAGTCTGCCTTGGAGCACTGCCACTTCATCGCTTGTTACATCTTCAAAAAGTGCAGTATATTCTTCAAGCACAATGCAGGCTGTAGGAGGGGGGGCAACAATTGAGGATGAAGATGCAAGCGGACGCTCTTCTTTTAAGGGGGTTATGGAAGGTGTGTTTATTGGTTGAATGCCAGCAGCAAATACTTCATCGTTTTTTTGCGTGCGGAACAAATAGCCTTTTAGCTGTAAGGGCAGCCCGATAAATGCAACTATTGATGCACCTAGGGCGAGTACTGCCCAAACTCGAATACGCTTTGAATAACACTTAAAATGGAAAATAGTTTTTGGGGTATTCCCGCGTTTCTGTTTTGCCATGCGATACTCCTTTGTGCATGTCAAGAACGAATAACCGGTTCCTATATATATAAGTATATAACAAAATATCGGTATTTTCTATCAAATGCTTTAATTATCGCGAAAAGTCGTCTTAACGCGCGTCAAATATTCGTAGCTGATGCATTTTCCCTGCATATGCAAAACTGGAAAGGCGTTTACGGATATGTTATGATTTGCAGGTAAACAGACGCTTATAATTTAGCAGAGATGAACTGTTGAGGCTACTAAGCATTAAAAAGGGTCAGCATGGCAATTTTACGGGCTAACCAACTTACCAAGGCTTTTGGGGACAGGCTCCTGTTTGAGGGGCTGTCCTTTGAAGTGGAGAAAAAAAGCCGCATTGGTTTAGTAGGGGTGAACGGGTCAGGCAAAACCACTTTATTAAATATTCTAAGCGGCAAAATAAGCCCTGATACAGGCTCGCTCTACAAAGAGAAGTTTTTGCAAATAGGCACTCTGGAGCAAATACCCGAGGTCGCAAAAAACCAAAGCCTCTATAATGCAGTGCTTAATGTGTTTTCCCCACTCATTGAGCTTGAGCAGGGGCTTAACCAAATAAACCGCGAGCTTGAAGAACCTAAGGCTGATTATGATGCATTGGTTAAACGCCAGCACCTATTTCAGGAGCGCTTTGAGCGTGAAGGCGGGTTAACGTATAAAAACAGGGTGCGTGCTGCGCTTCTTGGGCTTGGCTTTAGCGAAGAGGCGCTTAATCTCCCGGCTGCATCTTTAAGCGGCGGCCAGCTAAACAAAGCTATGCTTGCACGCGTCTTATTATCCGAGCCAGAACTTTTGCTCCTTGATGAACCTACCAATCACCTTGACCTTGCTTCATCAGAATGGCTTGAGGCATTTTTGAAAACATATAGAGGTGCATACATAGTAATTTCGCATGACCGCTATTTTCTTGACCAAAGTATTCAGACTACTATTGAACTTGATAAAGGTAAGTGCTTTGTCACTGCAGGCAATTACACAAAGCATATTGAGCTACGCGAAGGTGCAGATGAAATTGCCCTAAGGCATTACCGCAACACACAAAAAGAAATACGCCGGATTTATGGAATAGTCGAGCAGCAGCGCAGGTGGGGGCGCGAGCGCAACATTCGAATGGCGGAGTCAAAGCTTAAACAAATAGAAAAGCTTAAAGCAACTCTTGTTGAGCCTGAGCGAGCAGCAAGTACTATAAAATTCTCCTTTTCTTCAAAGGAACCTGGGGGCAATGAAGTACTCTTTGCTAAAGACTTAAAAAAGACATTTGGTGAAACAACGCTTTTTCAGAGCATATCCTTTAGCATTCGGCGGGGCGAGCGCGTGTTTCTCCTTGGCCCTAATGGCTCTGGTAAAACAACGCTCCTAAGGATGCTGCTTGGAAAAGAAATTGCAGACGAGGGTTCTAGCGCTTTTGGCGCAGGCGTGCATGCATCCTACTATGAGCAGAATATGCGCACCTTAAACCCAAGCAGTACAATCCTTGAAGAAATATCCGCTGCATATGAGCGAATGAACTTGACGGAGCTTCGAAAAGCCTTAGCTGCATTTTTGTTTAGGGGAGAGGATGTAAATAAAGAAATCAGCAAACTTTCCGGCGGTGAGCTTGCGCGTGTTCAGTTACTAAAGCTTATGCTTTCAGGTTCAAACCTGCTTTTACTTGATGAACCCACAAACCACTTGGATATTGCCTCACGCGAAGCGCTTGAAACAGCGCTTGAAGAATATGATGGAGCTATGCTAATTGTTACACATGACAGATATTTAATAAACCGTTTGGCAGACCGCGTTCTGTATATGACAAAGGACGGGCTTAAGGAGATATTCGGCGGCTATGATGCTTTTGTCGCCTCATTAGAGGGCGAAGCCAAAGAACCACTTTCAAGAGAAGCGAAAACAGCCAACACTTATAAGGAAAAAAAAGAAAAGAACAGCAGAATAGCCCGTGCAAGAGGTGCTGTTGAGCGCGCTGAACGAGAAATTATGAGCTTAGAGGAAATAATAGCGCAAACAGAGCTTCGGCTTGCCTCGCACGAAGTAGCTGTTGATTATATTTTGGCGGGAAGGCTTGGCTTAAAGCTTGAAGAATATAAGAGCCGGCTTGAACAATGCTATATTGCTTGGGAAAACACAACCCAAGAGCTTGGGTTGTATAGCGAATAAAAAACTAAGGAGGGGTACAATTGGAAGTTTTGCGGTTTGGGCTCGGGGTTCGCTTTGATGTTTTGGAGGGGGAGGAGCAGGCGACACCTAGGCAGCTTTGGGAAGAAGTGTTTTCTGTACTTACAACAAGCGATGTCAAAGGCTTGCATGTGTTTGGCGGCAGGGCATCTTTAGCTGATTATGCCTCGAGCGAACCGTGCTATATATGCGCTTTTACAAATGGAAGCCTTAAGCAGCTTAGAAGAGTGTACCAAAAGCTAAATGATGATGCAGGCGTTGGCATGTATCTAACTGCCACTCACCCCTTTATCCAATCAAATGCATTAGAAAAAATCAACGAACTTGCTTTTTTCGGGAAAGTCCAGCGCGACGGCACACTTTTTGGCGGCGAGCAGCCATTTTTTGACGTAAGGGTCTGTAAAAAACGCGGAAAGCGTAAGCCAATGGGTAAGGGGATTGTGTTCCTGCTTGCGCCAAACACTTATCGCGGGTCGCTTTCGTCAAAGCAGGCAATCCGCAGATTAACGCTTGCAGCAAGGCGGCATTTCCCTGGTGTGCGTGTTTTGCCCCTTCCAATAGTTAACGGAGGCCCAGGTACTGTTGACGCGCTTTTAACAGCTTGCAGCGGTACAGCAAGAACAGTGCGAATTCAAAGCCCCAACAGCTGTGAGCTTGATGCACGCTATGCGGTTTTACGCGGAAGTGTTGCTGTAATTGAAATGCCTGCTGTCTTTTGTGCGCAAGTTGCCAGGGAAGTCAATTGCTCGAGCTTTGGCATAGGGGAATTAATTCGACGAGCGCTTGATGAAGGCATAAAAGAGATTGTCATAGGGCTTTCTGAAAGCGGTATTAATGACGGCGGCTTGGGTTGCCTTAGAGCATTAGGCGCAAAGCTTTTAGATAAGGATGGTAATGAACTCTTAGGCGCTTGGAACGAAATTGACTCCCTTTGCAGCATTGATACTGAATTTTTACACCCAAGGATAAAGAGCACAAGCTTTAAGCTAATGACAGACTGTTTGCAGAAGCTTGTAGGAGCAGACGGAATTGTGAGAGCGCGCTTTAAAGACAATGCCAAAGAAATGGAAGCTGTGTTTTTAAAGCTTGGGGAAATTTATAATCAAGCTGCTGGGTGCGATGTAAGCCTGCAGGAAGGCGCAGGTGCAGCAGGTGGGTTAGGCGCTGCGCTTATGACATTTTTAAAGGCTAAACAAAAAAGCAGTATTTCCGCACTGCTTGAGGCTGCAGAGTTTGAACGCAGAATAAAAAATGTATCACTGGTTGTAACAGGTGAAGGAGTGCTTGATAAGCGAAGCCTTGAGTTTGATAAGCCGGTTGGCGCAATTGTTGAACTGTGCGCAAAACAGCGTATTCCTCTTGCATTAATCGCAGGCTGCATTGGCGCAGGTAGCGAGGAACTGCTTGAAAAATGCGAATGCAGTATAATTGCAGCAGTTGATTCGCCTTTAGCAGGGGGAATGGCAGTAGAAAACCCAGTCGCACTTTTTGATAGCGCTGCAGAGAGAATGTTTCGCTTCATTAGGCTGGGGCGCGAAATTGAACGGGTTTCAGCACGCAAGAGCAAAAAATAGCAAAGCGCATTCTTATTTAAGATAAATAGCTTTTATAAAACGGCTTATGGCATTCCCCAAACAGGGAATGCTTTTTATAGCGCCTGTAAATACTTCATAATACAGCAGCAAGCGCCCATCTAACCATTATCACTTAGAGACTGCAAACGCCCACAAACGGCTGTTTTGGGGCGTTTAGCAATAATGCATAAAAGACTGCTATTGGCTAAAATGGCGCATAGATGCGTAAGGTGAGTTCCTGTTACCCACGCTGCTACCAGCCACATTACCCACAATTAAACTCTGTGTTACCCACAGCGCGCCCCCGCATATATATGCCGCAAGCACAACAAAACACCACGACTCAGACTGCTCAGTAAGCAGGGATGCGTAAAGACAAAAATAATACATCAAGTGAAAGCAAACAGCTCCAGCGCATGCAGAAGTTGTTTGTGTGTATTGAATGCTTATTCAAGAGCATCAACCAACGCAACCACAATCTGCGAGATAGACTTGCCCGTCCTCTCGCGCAGGAGCATAAGCTTATTTTTACACTCGCAGGAACAGATAGGTTTAAAATCTCCCTGCGACTATCATCGTCTGGCGCACCAAACACTTCTCCATACTCGGATGAGGATAGCCGACAGATTTGTACGCCTTTTGATTCTCATGCAGCCGTTCTTCTAATTCGGGCGTGAATTTGTGTCTTGTCCGCGTTCTTGGAACGCCTTAGCTTTTTAGTCCATTTAAGTGGACTAATTTTAAATTAGAATGATAGCTTTTTTGGGCTGATTATAGATAGCAAACGCAATACGGCTGTTTGCTCTATGGCTCCAGCCTTGAGCGGGGTGCTATGCAGTGATATAATCTGTAATATATAACCATATGGGACTGTGTGGGAGATCAGTTAGAGCTTTCCGTATCCATTTATAGCGATGGCAGCGTTTGCAAAAATGGCAAACGCTATGAACTAAGCGCTGATGTAAATAGCGACCCAGTCGCAGATTTAGAGAAGCGGAAATATATATACAAATTTAAGATTTATTTTAGGGGATAAACTAATGAAAGCTTTACAAGCTAACAAGGAGTTTCATGAGAAGGTTATTAAATATCATGGACTAGATAGTCTGTTGGCAATTGGGCTTTTTCTTATTAACATTGTTTTGTATGCACTATTAGCTATTTGGGAAAGTGAGCATCTAATAATAAAAGAAAATATACTGCTTGCTGGAAGCGGAATCAATGTTTTAATGATTATAGTTTCTGTTTTATTTATTAAAATTAGAAAAGATAATCTTTCATCTATAGGGCTTTATGGTGGTAAGTGGAAGCAAAGTTGTTTAATTGGCTTAATTTTGGCATCAATCCTTTTCTTTATTAATTGTCTATGGCATATTATTTTAGGTGCAGACTTTATAGCTAGAAAAGATATTGTTAAATTACTTGTATATTATCTAACTATTGCTCTATGCGGAGAAATTGTATATCGAGGATATATTACAAGTAGATTGTTCGGCTTAATAAAAAATCAATACCTTGTAATCATTATTAGCGGCATTTTATTTATAATAATGCATTTTCCATATAGAATGATTGCCTATGATATGACAATCAGTGATCTAACCATTTATAATGCGGGATGGCTTTTAGATTTATTTATAACACATATAATCTTCTCTTTTATATACTTAAAAACCAACTCCTTATATGGTGCTATTATTCCACATTGGATGAGTAATTTGGCGTATAATCTTGTTGTAAGATAAAGATAATCTCTTATCCTGTGTTGACGGTTACAGCTCAACAATCGACAATTAGAATAAAGACTTTGATACAGCAGAAATACGACGCTATGGGGTTCTTCTGCACTGTAACGAAGCCTTTGGTGTTTAGTTAGAACGATACAACGGACTGGTTGACCGCTTTGACCTTGCCAAGGCTCGCCATACTGCGG
>CAYWTY010000012.1:0-32987 GCA_964461335.1 uncultured Oscillospiraceae bacterium | reverse complement strand
CCCAGCCAACAGGGTCAGCGCCTTAGTAGCTTCATTAATCCCACCTGCCGCAAAGCTTAGGCAGGCTGGTTCCCCACGATGATGACGCCCGGGTACCGGCCGTGGGCCTCCGGAGCCGAACGGTCACTGCTTAAGCAGCGACGGGAACAAAAGAATTGTTCTCAGTTATTGTTTAAGGTTCCGCTTATTACGCAGCTCGGAAACTGCGGCTCGCTTATTCTGCTTCAGCGATCCCCGTCGAAACCGGTTTCGCCCCCATGTAGGCGCATTTTAACCATGCGCTTCACCTATATTTTATTACAATTATTTGCATTAGTCAAACAGATGCAAAAAATCGAGCGTAGCAAAATAATCCTTCGGCGTTTCAGCTCTACGAATAAGCTCTGTGGAGCCATCGCGCTTTAAGAGCACTTGCGCTGAGCGAAGCTTCCCATTATAGTTATAGCCCATTGCAAACCCATGCGCTCCAGTATCATGCAGCACTAAAATATCGCCTGTTTCAATCTCAGGCAGGCTCCTGTCGATTGCAAACTTATCGTTGTTCTCACAAAGCGAGCCGACTACATCGTAAATATTATCATTAGCTGCAGTTTCCTTGCCCATTACTGTAATATGGTGATAAGCGCCATACATTGCAGGCCTTAGAAGGTTTACAGCGCATGCATCAACCCCTATATAGTGCTTATGCGTATCCTTTTTGTGTATTGCGGTTGTAGCAAGATACCCGTAAGGCCCGGTTATATACCTGCCAAGCTCAGTGTAAAGTTCGAACTTAAGCCCTGCAGGCTCAACAAGTTCACGGTATTTAGCTTCAACCGCCTGCCCTATACGTTCAATATCAACTTGCTTTTCATGAGGTCGGTAGGGGATGCCTATTCCGCCGGAAAGATTAACAAAGCTGATATTTGCGCCTGTCTCTTCACTAAGCTCAACAGCAGTTTTAAAAAGCATTGCTGCAAGTGTGCTGTAATAGTCTTGCTCAGTTATGTTGCTTGCCAAAAAGGCGTGCAGCCCGAAGTTTTTAACACCAAGCTTTATAAGCTTTGAAAACCCTTCTGTGAGCTGTTCGCGGGTAAAGCCGTATTTTGCATCGCCCGGGTTGCCCATAATTGAGTTGCCCAAGCGGAACTCACCGCCCGGGTTATAGCGGCAGCTTATGGTTTCCGGTATTCCGCCGTGCTTAAAGAGAAAATCTATATGAGTTATATCATCTAAGTTAATCGTAGCATTAAGGTTTCGCGCAAGTAAGAATTCTTCCGCAGGGGTATTGTTTGACGAAAACATAATATCTGCGCCTGTTATGCCAAGCGCCTTACAAAGCATCAGCTCTGTAAGCGAAGAACAATCCATACCGCAGCCTGCTTCATGGAGCAGTTTTAAAATAGCGGGGTTTGGCTCTGCCTTAACAGCAAAGTATTCCTTAAAGCCCGGGTTCCATGAAAACGCGTCTTGCAGCCGCTTTAGGTTTGCCAAGATTCCCGCCTCATCATAAATGTGAAACGGGGTGGGGTATTTAGTTATTATGCTTTTAAGTTGATCCTTGTCAAAGGGCAGTTTCTTCATTAAGGTTCCTCCGATATGGTTATAAAGCTTTATGCTTCTTTATTTATTTGCCTAAATGTGCGTTCAATTTCGCGCTCGCTCTCACGCTGCGCAAGGTCATGCCTTTTATCGTAGAGTTTTTTGCCTTTTGCAACTGCGAGCTCGAGCTTTATCCTGCCGTCTTTTAAATACAGCTTTAAAGGAATAAGGCTCATGCCCTGCGCCTGCGAAAGCGTCTGAAGCCTGTTAATCTCCCTTTTGTGCAAGAGTAGCTTCCGCTCGCGAAAAGGGTCTTTGTTGTATATATTCCCCTGTTCATATTGGCTTACATGCATGCCGCGTACAAATATCTCGCCGTTTTTCACCATGCAGTAGCTATCCTTAAGGTTGACTTTACCCAAGCGAATGGATTTAACCTCAGGCCCAAAGAGTACTAAGCCGCACTCATAAACATCTTCAATGAAGTATTCATGCCGCGCCTTTTTGTTTTGCGCTATAATCTTAACGCTCATGGGTAAGCTTCACCTCTTATAGCTATCTTCTGCCAATGTAGAAACGGGCACGGCGCCCTCGTTTTCTGCGGGTGCCTCTGCGGCTCTTTAGGAAAACGGCAAGCCCAGCAAGAAGCAGTATTACTAAAGCGACAAGCCCATAGAATAGCCAAGGCCCTGCACTTTTGCTCCGCGGCACAGGCTCGTCAATTAATGGCGCTGGAAGGGGGGTGTTCTTGGTGCCACCACCCATCTTTTCAACATCCCTGCTTGCATATGCATCCGCTGTAAAGAGTGTTGCCCCTTCAAAGATGTATGATACCTTTGCAAGCAGCGCTCCTTTCTCTATTGGCGCAGTCAGCTCACCTTCAGTTATTACGGAAGTGGTAATAGCGGATGGGTTTTCTTTAAGCCTTTCTATTTCACCTGCAAGCTGTGAAATGCGCTTCTCGGATAAATCAACATTAAGCGTAAGCAACCCGCCTGACACATCGTCAAAGCTGCAGTTTTTAACCGGTACTTCAACTGTATTAGGTAAATTCAGCTCAGTAGCATCAATAGAAGAAAAATTAGCAAAGCCCCAGTCAAAAAGTTCCACTGCAAGTGAAAAGCGGCGGTTTACATCAGGGTCATTAAGCTGCACGCTTACAAGGGTTACGCCATCCTTTTGTGCAGCTGCAACCAAGCAGCGGCCTGCTGCATCTGTATCGCCTGTTTTTCCGCCAAGCGCATAGCGGTATTCCATGCTGCTATCTGCATCCGCCTTTGTATGCACGAGCTTATTTGTGTTTTCAAGCAAATAGCCGCTTCGGCTTCGGTTAGTCGGGGGCACTTCATATTTGCGTTTGGCTATTATTGCACGAAAGTCGTTGTTTTTTACTGCATATGACATTAGTTTTGCCATATCATTCGCAGTTGTATAATGCTCTTCCTTCTGAACGCCGTGTGGGTTTACAAAATGTGAGTTTTCCATACCCAAAGAAGCGGCTTTTGCATTCATCATATCTGCAAAGCCCTCTGCTGAGCCGCCGATATGTACTGCAATTGCAGCTGCAGCATCATTGCCTGAGACAAGCATTATCCCATAAATAAGGTCGCGCAGCGTAACCTTTTCACCAGGTGAAAGCCCCATTAAAGAGCTTTTGGATGAAAAGCCCCTCTCGACCTCGCGCCCTACTGTTATTTCATCGTCAAGGTTACCGTTTTCAAGCGCAAGTATGCAAGTTAAAATCTTTGTAGTACTTGCAGGGTATGCGCGTTCGTCCCCTTTTTGGCTCCACAAAACTGCATTAGAGTCCGCATCCATAAGTACAACATACTTTGTGCCTACGCTAGCATTAGGGTCAAAGGCTGCATGCGCAGTAACAGCTATGCAAAGGATAAAGAGCGCCAAAGCAGCGCAAGTAAACTTTTTCAACCTCGCTCAGTCCTTTATAATATTCTTCTTGGGCGTGCCCTCCTGAAAACCAAGTATTAGTATAACAAAGTTTTGTGTGTTTTGTAAGTAAATATCCTCAAAATCTTCGTGTTTCCTGTTTATTCGCAGGATATTAAGATGCATAATGATGTAAATGTGGTATACTTAAACAGTATTGTGGTGTATAAGGCGTTGTTTGTTTTTAACGCTTTAACTATATATGAAAGGAGGTGCAGCAGTGGCTATACGGATACTTTTAGTAGACGATGAACCCCTAATCCTCAAAGGGCTTCGGTTTTCTCTCCAACAGGAAGGTTACGAAATCGACCAAGCTGCAGATGGTGAGGAGGCGCTCGAAAAAATCCGCGAAAATGCCTATGACCTCGTGCTTCTTGATGTAATGCTGCCGAAGCTTTCGGGCATTGAGGTGTGCCAGCAAGTGCGTGAAACATCGGATGTGCCGATTATTATGCTCACAGCAAAAGGCGAGGATATGGACAAAATCCTAGGTCTTGAGTTCGGCGCTGACGATTATATGACAAAGCCCTTTAATATTCTCGAAGTAAAAGCGCGGATAAAATCCATACTCCGAAGAACTTCATCTGTGCGCGGGTCAGGTAAAACACAGCTTAGCGGCGGAGGGCTTTTCCTTGATGCAGAGACACGTTCTGTAGAAGTCAACGGCAGCCCTGTAAACCTCACTGTAAAAGAATTCGATTTGCTCCAATACTTCATGGCAAGCCCAGGCCGTGTGTTTTCAAGAGAAGAACTTCTTGAAAACATTTGGGGCTACGATTATTTAGGGGATTTTCGCACTGTAGATGTGCATATACGCCGTCTGCGCACAAAAATCGAACCTGACCCTGACAAACCCCAGTATATTGTTACAAAATGGGGTGTCGGCTATTACTTTGGGAATGCGTAGCTTTCTCGGCTCCATACGTTTTCGCATAGTTGCAATATACCTTGTTGTTATGGTGCTCGCGTTTGTTGCAATTAGCGGGGTTGTTGCAGAGCTCGTAAAAGGGTTTTTAGTATCACAGCGGACTCAGGCACAGCTTAAAGATACGGAGCATTTGGCGCTTGCAATTGCTCCTATTTTTGCAAAACAGGATGTTGAAGCGCTTTATGAATATAGCTCAGAGTGGACTAGGCAAACTGGCGGTCGTGTGCTTCTTCTTGATAGAGATGCAGTTGTGCAGCTTGATACAGCCTCTTCATTCAACGGCTATTGCCTCCCGTACAGAGAGGTCAGAGAAGTGCTGCTTGCAAAGGCAGGTTCATCATACGGGTTCCATAAACTCACAAATCTTAATGAGTTTGGCAAGGCGCTTACCTTTATTACAACAAATACTTGGGTCGTTTATTATACAGCCCCTATAACGCTTGAGGGTGTGCAGCTTGGGGTTTTGCTTTATGCTTCATCAATTCAGGATGCAGTTGAGAGTGTTGATAATGTAACTCAAAAAATAGGCCTTGTCTTTCTTGTTTTTGCATTGGCTGTAGGCATAATAAGCCTTATTATTTCAGGCTGGCTTACGCGCCCAATCCTAGTGCTTACAAATGCAATTCGCAGAGTTGGGGCGCAGGGCTACAGCGAGCGCGTACCTGTGCGCGGGAAGGACGAACTTGCTGCGCTTGCGGATGCCTTCAACATTATGAGCGAAAAACTTGAAAACCACGATAGGCTGAGGAATGAGTTTGTTTCAAATGCATCACATGAGCTAAAGACACCACTTTCAACAATGAAAATATTAGCGGAATCTATGCTCTACCAAAAGGAGCTTGATCTGAAAACAACGCATGAGTTCTTTGCTGATATAAACCATGAAATAGACAGGCTAAATAATACAATCAACGACCTTTTGCGCCTTGTGCAAAGCGAAAACGAAGAGCGCGCACTAACTGTTAAAGAAGTGGATTTTGAGGCGCTGGTGCAGAGGGTTATGCGAAGGCTTATGCCCCTTGCAAAAAGAAAGGGAATACGGCTTGAAAGAAAAATGCTCCCAGTAACAATTGAGGCTGATGAAGCGCGTATTGAGCAGGTTGTTGCAAACCTCATTGATAACGCTCTTAAGTATACTGATAAAGGCAGTATAGCAGTCACCTTAAAGACTGATGGCGCATATGCAGTTCTTACAGTTCACGACACAGGCATCGGTATCCCTAAAGGGGCTATACCGCGCTTGTTTGAGCGCTTCTACAGGGTTGATAAAGCAAGAAGCAGGGAAACAGGCGGTACAGGGCTTGGGCTTTCGATTGTTGAGCGGATTGTCTCAATGCACAGTGGCTATATTCAGGTAGAAAGCGTTGTAGGGCGCGGCACTACATTTACAGTGCGCCTGCCAATTCGCCACATTGCCCGCGGGGAGGGTAGCCATGAATAAAAAGCTAATGCTCCTTGTTTTGTTTATGCTTGTTTTAACGCTCATTTGTGGCTGCGCTCAAAATATTATTCAGGAAGATATAAACCGCGAGCCGTTACCAGCCATAGACCCCTCTGCGGGTGTTGGCAGGGATGTTCGCGTAACGCTGTATTTCCGTTTAATGGAAGAGCCTGCGCTTGTTCCTGTGCAGCGTGTTGTAACAGTCAGAGCCAACGAGTATTTAGAAGCTGCAGTAATTCGCCAGCTCTTGGCTGGCCCTGCTGCACTTTACGGAGACCTTGAGCCTGTTGTGCCAAAAGGCACGCGGCTTGTTGACCTAACCAGAGAAGGCGGGATACTCTATGTAACGCTCTCTAACGAAATGCTTGCCCACTCCGGCAAATCCTCATTCCATGAAGAAATTGAGCTTGCGCACAGGTTAAGCGTGTATGCAGTAGTAAACACTCTGTGTGCGCTTGATGGCGCGTCGCGCGTCCAGCTTCTTATAGATATAGACGGAACAGGCGCCGGTTCCCGCGTGCCCCCATTTACTCTTGGCTTTACCTCTGCCCATACTTCTTCGCAATGGCTTGAGCCAATGAGTGAGAATAAATCTTCTATAATAACTCCGAACATGCTTATTGAGCTTGCTTTAGGGCATTTAGTAAAGGGCGAATATGCTCAGGCATACTCATTATTTGCAGAAAGTGAAATCGGCGGGCTGCAAAAGCCAGACTACGCAGCTTTTGAAACGCAGCTGCTTTCTATAGGTAGCATAGATGCGTTTACAGTTAGAAACAGTGAAATAGACAGCGAGAGAATTGCGTCTGATGCATATATAGACATAAGCTGGACTGGGCGAAAAGACGGCATAGAGCATAAAGCCGCCAATGCGGCAATTCAGCTCCTTCAGGAAGGCGAGCTATATAAAATCGGCTATTATTCGCTGCTGAATGTGCTTACAGCGGGGTAAGGAATGAAACGCGACTTCTTAAAAAAACTTTTATTACGCATAAGCGCTATACTAATTTGCATGGTGTTTTCCGGTTGCGCAGTTCAGTCTGAATATGTGCCGCAGCTTCCGCAAAGCACTGCTGCGCCTCCGCCAGTTTTATCCGAAGAGCCAAGGAGCGCGCATATGGAGCTCTATTTTCTAATGGCGGACAGCAGGCTTGGGGTTGAGCAGCGCGAAACAACCTGGCCTGTAGGCACAAGCCGTGCTAGAGCTGCAATTGAAGCATTATGCAAGGGGCCAAACAACCCATCGTTTAACCCTGTTGTGCCAAGCAGCTTAAAGCTTACTGGAGTTGAGCTTTCCGGTGATATTTGCACTGTGTATTTTTCAGGGGCAAGTTCAAGCGACAAAGAGCTGCTTATAGCGCGCGCAGCGATTGCAGCTACTGTCTTTGCTAACGAAGGCAGCCTATATACGGATGTTTTAATAAACGGCGTACAGCCAGGCTACATGGGCCGGCCGCTCGGTGTGCAAAAACCGGTTGATATCCCCCTTGACGCATATATTTCTGCGCTCGAAAAGCAATACTCTGAGCATGGTCAGGAGGCCTTGCCTGAAGCTGGCGCTTTTGAAACCCGCGATGCGCAGATTTGCTTTTTGGATACATCAGGCAGCCTTTTATTAAGCGATGTGCGCACCCTTCGCTACGATAAGCAGGCAGAGCTTGAGCTAATCGTAGCTGCACTTGTAGGGGAGCTTGCAAAAGGGCCTGTTGAAAGTGTTGGCAGGGAGCCTGTTCTTCCGGCAAACATGAGGCTTGCTAAAGCTAATCTGCTCACGCGCTTTGCAGGTAATGATGAAGCGCATATAGAGCCTGCAGAAACTTCAGCATTAAAAAGCATAATTGAGCTTTACTTTGAAGAGCCGAAAGAGCGTTTTAACGAAACTGCAGTCTTTGCCTGCCTCGTTTACTCTGTAACAGGCTTTTGCCCCAATATTGAAGGGGTACGCATTTATGTAGGTGAAACTGTTGTTAATCCAGGCGAAATACTTGCCCTTGAAGAAGCAGAAAGAGATTATTTTACAAGAGCCGATTTTAAAGGGATGCTCGGCCATACCATAGAGCTAAACTTCCCGGATGCAGATGGCCTTGGCCTTTACCCGGTGCTGCGTGCTTTGCCTCAAACAGAGGCGGAAGCACCGGATGCGCGTGTAAGGGCGCTGTTTACCGGGCCTGCAGACCCTGGCATTAGCCTTAGCCTTTTTAATGATGAGGACTTGCTTTCGGTTTCTTTAGAGGGGAATTTAGCTGTTGTGAACTGGGCTGCGGGGTTTTCTGACAAGCTGCTTGCATTTGTTAAAAGCGGCTCCTCCCATATACCGCCCAATGCGCGAACACAAATGTATATATATTCAGTCATAAATACACTTTCTTCAATTCCTGGCATAACCCGCGTTTGGATGCTTGAAGATGGAAAGAGAATAAACAAAACCATAGACAGAATCTATTTAGGCAACCCCTTGTTCAAAAACCCGGGTCTAAACCTCACATAAGGTGCATATCAACCTCTTTAGGGCTTATATTTTTATGACGAGTATAAAAAAAGGGCTTGAGCAAGTTGCAGCCTGCTCAATGCGCTTAAAAAGTTTATGCTAAATTCACACACGCAGATATGCATATAGCATGTGAATGAAGTATAATTAGGCAGCAGAATACTGTTTGGAGAAAAATTATGCAAAACAACCCGCATGCAAAAAAGATTCGGCATATAGGGCAGCAAAGCGCTAAGGAAACGCCTGAAGCTGCATCCATAAATAAGAGCGCAACGCTTAGCGGCAACGGGTATTCAAAGGCAGTCGAAGGCAATACTAAAAGGTCAAAAAAAGGCAAGCCAATGAAAAAGGTGCTTTGGGTGCTGCTTGCGCTTTTAATAGTAGGCGGCGCTGTCTTTTTAAAGTTTTATTTAGATATCAACAACCCAGCCACACTATTTTCAGAGCAGCCCGCTATACCAAAAGAAGAGCCTGCGCCTTTAGCAAGTGCAACGCCTGCTGTTATGACTGCAAATACGCCTGAACCTACAATCGACCCTGAGACATATCTGCTTAGCCAAGCGGATATGGAGCTTATGAAAGATCGCGTAAACATACTTGTGCTCGGCATAGATGAAAGTGCGGAGCGCTCCACCTGGGGCTCATTTCGCACAGATACCATGCTCCTGCTCACAATTGATTTTAACTCAAACAAGGTTGATATGGTCTCCATCCCGCGCGATAGCTATGTAAAAATTGCAAACAGCAAAGGGGAGCTCCTATATGAGGGCGAGCAAATTCGCTACGGCAAAATCAACAGCGCATTTTCTTCAGGCGGCGGGGCGCAGAAAAACGGCTTTGGATATTCAATGGGTACAGTAAGCTATTTGCTTGGCGGGCTACCGATACATTACTATATAGGCTTTAATATGACTGTTGTCAAAGAAGTAGTAGATGCAATGGGCGGCGTTGACTATGATGTAGATGTTGAAGTTAATATGAACGGCCGTCAGCTCCTTCCAGGGGTGCAGCACCTTAACGGGCAGGCTGTGCTTGATTATGCACGCCAACGCAAGGGCTCATCGGATATTGCGCGAATTGACAGGCAGCAGCGCATTCTAACGGAAATACTCAAAAAGTTGAAGCAAACAGGCCAAATCGCAGCGCTTCCTGATATTTATAAAGCGCTTGAACAAAATATAGAGACGAACCTAAACTTCAAGCAAATATCAGCGCTTGCGCTTTTAGCTTTAAGAATGGATATGTCGGCTTTGTCGCGCCATACTGTTGCAGGCGGGGCGCTCAATATCGACAGCATAAGCTATTGGGGGCTCCATGCAGTTAAGCTTGAAAAGCTCATTAAGGAGATTTTCGGAGTTTCGGTTGTTGTTGATAGTGAAATTGACATAAGCAATGTCCGTTCGAGAATTGAGGCAAGCAGGGCGCTTTTAGCAGAGCAGCTCGGGCCTGCTGCAAATGCGCTTGAAAAAGCGGAGTTAATTCTTTCAAAATATAAAAGCTGGCTTGGCGAAAGCACATTAAATGAGCTTATATCTATAAAGAGCAGGCTTGAGGATGCAATTGAGGATGAAGACAGGGCGCTTATTGATGCATACGCGCTTGAGCTTGATAGGTTGTGTACAGCAATTATAGCAAAGCTTGAAGAATACGGGCAATAAGCAAAGCGTGAATTGTTTTATATACCTCACTTAGGTTATATCTGTACTATTGCTTGCTGTGTAAATCTTTTGTGCTAGTTTTATGGGCTGTGCCAATATACTTTAGGGGCGCAGCCTTTTATATATGCGCATCAACAGTTTGCTGCATTACTTGAGTTTGCTTACCTTGCCGCTTTATTCTGCTTCTGCTATAATGAGCGCGAACAAGGAAAGTATGAATATGCTTGTTGGGGGCAGAAAATATGGTAGTTATTAAAGAAATTCATGAACGCAGAGATATTAAAAAGTTTATTGCCTTTGCAAATAAGCTCTACAAACACAACCCATATTATGTGCCTGATATGTTTTCGAGCCAGGTTGCGGATTATGATCGTGAGAAAAACCCTGCTTTTGAGTATTGCGATGCAAAATGCTTCCTCGCGTTTCGCGAAAACAAAATTGTCGGCAGAATTGCAGCAATCTACAACACACGTTCCAACGAAAAATACGCAGAAAACCAAATGCGCTTTTCTCATGCGGACTATATAGATGATAAAGAAGTGGTTGATGCGCTCTTTAGTGCAGTAGAAGCATGGGGTAGGGAGAAGGGCTGCACAAGCATCCATGGGCCACTCGGGTTTTCTGATATGGATAAAGAAGGGCTGCTTGTTGAAGGCTTTGATAAGCTGAGCCAATTTTATGTTTACTACAATTATCCTTACTATATGGAGCATATGGAGAGGATGGGGTTTGTAAAAGATGTCGACTGGGTCGAATACCGCATATCGCTCCCTGCCCTAAACGATGAGCGCCTGTTAAAGCTTGACAGGCTTGCCTCTGCAGTAGAGCGCCGCATGAAGCTTGTGCCTGTGCCGCTTACAGACCGTAAATCAATTAAGCCCCATATAGAAGATGTCTTTAAGCTCTATAATGAGGCATATCTCGCGCTTTTTGGTATGGTAGCGCTTACTCCTCTGCAGGTTGAAAAATACGTTGATGAGTTTTTGCCGATTGTTGATGGGCGTACAACAGCAATGCTTCGAAATGATAAAGGCGAACTTGTTGCATTTGGTGTAGCAGCGCCCTCGCTTTCGCATGCGCAGCAGAAATCCCGCGGTAGGCTGTTTCCTTTTGGCTGGTTTCACATGCTTCGCGCTCTAAAAGGGAAAAACGATACTTTAGACCTCTTCCTTATTGCGGTACGGCCCGACTTGCAGGGCACAGGGATAAATGCGGTTTTAATAAACCGCTTGCTCAAGTTTGCAATTGAAGATGGCGTAAAGTACGCAGAAACAGGCCCAGAACTTGAAGAAAACAAAAATGTGCAGAGCCAATGGCGGTATTTTGACACAGAGCAGAATAAGCGCAGGCGCTGCTACATTAAACAAATTTAGCTGCTGCCATAAACAGCAGGAAATGGGGAAACTTATGCAGTGTGTTTTATGCGGTGCAAAGTTAAAACCGGGGGAGACCTTTTGTTCCTGCTGCGGAGCAAAGCTTCAGCCTGCTGCCACTAGTGAAGCGTTTCAAAAAGCAGCACCTGCTGCTGATATAACTAAATATCCTACTGCAGGTTTTAACCGTTTACTTATGCTTGGCACGCTGGTGCTGGGCTTTATTTTTCAAGCGCTTTTGTATTCGCTTAGGCAGAGCATAGAAGATTTTGCGCTGTTTTATGCCGGATTTTGGCTGGCTTATTTGGTTTTGTTCCATGCTCTTTGCTATAAGCAAACTAAGGTAAGGCCGCTTGGTTACCTTTTTGCATTTATAAGCGCGTATTTATGCATTATGCTTGTATTCCAAGCCTACGGCTACAGTGATGAAATGTTAGCTCTGCTTAACCTGCCTGCAATACCCTGCTTGTTGATGCTCCATGCGCAATATGTAACTCAGCCGCTTCCAAAAGAGCAAGAGTCGAGTTATATAAAGCTTATTATTTCCGGGTTCTTTATACAGCCCTTCCGATATTTAGGCCGCTTTTTCAGCGTATTCAGCTTTATGTTACCTAAATCAGGCAAAAGAAAGGGCGTTGTGTTCGGGATACTTGTTGCGCTCCCTGTTGTTGCGATAGTTCTTAAGCTCCTTCTTTCAGCAGATGCAGTCATGGGGCTTTACGCTAAAACATTATTAGATTCGTTTAAGCTTTCCGAACTTCTGCTGCGCTTAGCTTTGCTTTTAGGTTGTGCTATGCTTTTCTATAGCTTCCTTTATGGCGCTGCATGGGGGGAAAAGCACGTGCCGAAACCGTTTGTAACAATGCAATGGCATGTAGTTTCGCCGGCTATTATATTAGGCGCTTTGCTTTTTGTATATATGCTCTTTTCATTTGTTCAGTTCGTATATCTCTTTGGCGGGTACGGGCTGCCAGAAGGGCTCACATATTCAGAATATGCGCGCGAGGGTTTCGGGCAGCTTATTTTTGTTGCAATAATCAATTACTCTGTTTTTGCACTATTCTTGTGCAATGTGCAAAAGGGCCGCCTGCTTAAGGTGCTGCTTGCGCTTTTGCTGCTTGCGACAGGCATTATACTTGCTTCTGCTTTTACGCGCCTAATGCTCTATATTGGCGCATACGGGCTGACTTTTAAGCGCATTCAGGCTTTATGGTTAATTAGCTATGTTGCTGCAGTACTTATACTGTGCTTTGTGCGGTTGTTAAAAGAGAAGCTGCCGCTTCTTAGCATTTGTACGCTTTTATTTATTATATGGTATGCTGCTTTAAATGCGCCCGACCTTACAGCGTGGTATCCTGCAGTTTAAGCTGCGCAATATATGCCTAAAGTAAGCAGCCTTGCTTTTCATACCGGAGGTTTCTATGCAGTCGCTATTAATAAAGAATATAGACACGCTCGTAACATGTGACGAGTTCGACTCTGTGCTTAACAATGTTAGCGTATATTGTGAGGATGGGGTTATAAAGCAGATTACCTCAGAGCCGCTTGCAGCTGATGAAGTTATAGATGCAAAAGGCATGTGGATGTACCCCGGCCTTATTAACACCCACCACCACCTTTATCAGTATTTTACACGCAATCTCCCCCAAGTTCAAAACATGGAGCTTTTTGAGTGGCTAAGAACGCTTTATAGCATTTGGGAACATATAAACGAGGAGACTGTGTTTTTAAGCTCGCTTGCAGGGATGGGGGAGCTGATGCTCCATGGCTGCACCACATGCTTAGACCACCACTATGTTTTCCCTAAAAAGGCAGGCAATAACCTCATTGACGCACAGTTTAGCGCAGCAGACAAGCTTGGAATCCGTATGCATACAACACGCGGGAGCATGAGCCTTTCAAAAAAAGATGGTGGTCTGCCGCCTGACTCTGTTGTGCAGGAGCTTGATACTATTCTGCGCGAGAGCAGGCGGCTTATAGAAACATATCACGACCCGGCCCCATATTCTATGCGGCAGGTTGCGCTTGCCCCTTGTTCGCCGTTTTCAGTTAGCAAAGATTTGCTGCGCGAAAGCGCACTCCTTGCAAGGAGCTATAAAGTACGGCTGCATACGCATTTATGCGAAACAAAGGATGAGGAAAAATACACACTTAGCGCATTCGGAATGCGGCCATTCGACTATATGGAAAGCCTGGGGTGGGTTGGCAGCGACGTTTGGTATGCCCACGGAATCCACTTTAATGATAGTGAGCTTGAACGGCTTGCAGTTTCGCAAACAGGTGTTGCGCATTGCCCCTCTTCAAACATGAAGCTTTCTTCAGGCGTGTGCCGAGTGCCAAAAATGCTAAAGCTAAACATACCCCTTGGCCTTGCAGTTGATGGGAGCGCGAGCAATGACGGCGCAAACATGCTCGAAGAAATCCGAATTGCCTACCTTCTGCACAGGCTTAATTGGGGTGAGCGCAGCCCGTCTGCGTATGAGCTTTTAAAGGTTGCAACAAATGGGGGCGCAAAGCTTCTTGCAAGAACAAAGCTTGGTAAGCTTGCCGTAGGTTTTGCAGCAGACGCATTCCTTATTAAGCATGAACGCATAGGTCTTATAGGCGCGTATTCTGACCCTGCAAGCATTTTCGGAACTATCGGGTTTGCTTCG
Source organism: uncultured Oscillospiraceae bacterium (assembly GCA_964461335.1). GTDB lineage: Bacteria > Bacillota > Clostridia > Christensenellales > CAG-138 > JAKJBL01. The sequence continues at coordinate 18,977 of CAYWTY010000012.1, read as the reverse complement.
CCTGTTGATTATGTGCTTGTTAATGGCAAGATTACAGTTAAGGATGGTAAGCTTAAAAATCTTGATGAACAAAGCCTTACAAGAACCTGCAACACTCATATACGAAAGCTTTTAGCTAACGCAACATGAAAGTAAAATATTTGGTTCAGGGCGCAATAATCGCAGCGCTGTATACGCTAATTACTCTCTTGGTTGCGCCTATAAGCTCAGGGCTTATCCAGCTTCGCATATCCGAAGCAATGGCAGTGCTGCCTTATTTTACCCCTGCTGCTGTGTTCGGGCTTTTTGTAGGGTGCTTGGTTTCAAACCTGCTGCTTGGCGCAGCAATACTTGATATTGTATTTGGAAGCCTCGCTACACTGCTTGCTGCATATATGGCGTTTAAGCTTAAAGCGAATGTAAGCCCTGCTTCAGCGCGTCTTTTTGTGCCGCTGCCTGCAGTGCTTATTAATGCCCTTGTTATAGGCTGGCTGCTTTTTGATGTTTATAAAGTCGGGCCACCGTTTTGGGTCTGTGCGATGTATGTAGCCCTTGGGCAGGCGTTCATATGCTATGGGCTTGGGGTGCCGCTCTTTTTTTTGCTTGAGCGCTATAAAGATAAATTGAGTTTATAGCTTATGCATGTTTTATAGGCTACATTTTTTTGCTTATTGCCTGTACTTCGGGTTTTACTTGCAACATTCAGCCTTTCCTAAAATCATATAATACACATTGACAAATCTTGATTTGACGCATATAATATAACATATCAGGAATATTTGATATGAGGTGATGATTTGACTGCGGTTTATAAAGAACGTGTAAAAGTATTCAAGGCTTTATGCGATGAAAAGCGACTGCAAATACTTGAATTATTATGCGACGGTGAAAAATGCGCTTGCGTCTTGTTGGAGCAGTTGGATTTAGGACAATCTGGGCTTTCCTACCATATGAAGATATTGGTCGAGTCAGGCATTGTTAAAAGTCGGCAACAGGGCAAGTGGACGCATTATAAAATTAGCGAAAACGGCAGTTATTCCGCAATAAATCTTCTAAGAGAACTAACAACACCGAACACTGATATAGAAGAAGATAGCTGCTGTAATTTGTAAAAGTCATGTGCGATGGCTAAATAATGCGGAATGCTTCAAGAACAATTGGTATAATCGTCCGTCTTTGAAAGAAGGTTAATGTATGCAAATATTAAAAACAGGCTGGGATATCTTCCAAAAGCAGGTTCTCGGCATGAAATGGCTTAACGACTTAATTGGAAGCGCGTTATCTGCTTTTGGGCTGGATACATCCAACCGCTGGGTTGGCAGCATTCAATTTTTTGTTTATGACGTAACAAAAATTATAGTCCTCCTATGCGTCTTAATCTTTTTTATCAGCTATATTCAAAGCTATTTTCCACCTGAGCGCAGCAAAAAGATATTAGGGCGACTTCATGGCCTTGGAGCAAATTCTGCAGCTGCCTTGCTTGGAACTGTAACGCCCTTTTGCTCCTGCTCATCCATTCCGTTATTTATTGGCTTTACATCCGCAGGCTTGCCGCTTGGCGTCACCTTTTCATTCTTAATTTCTTCGCCTATGGTAGACCTTGGCTCCCTTGTTCTTTTAATGAGCATTTTTGGTGCAAAGGTTGCTATCCTATATGTAATATTCGGGCTTATAATTGCAGTAGCCGGTGGAACAATTATAGAAAAAATGCATATGGAAAAGCATGTTGAAAGCTTTATTATGAGTGCAGGAAGCGTAGACATAGAATTAACAGACCTAACAAGAAAAGACCGGCTGACATATGCAAAAGAGCAAACGCTTTCAACCTTTAAAAAGGTTTTACCATATATACTTATTGGCGTTGGAATAGGTGCTATTGTTCATAACTGGATACCTGAGGAATGGGTGGTGTCTCTACTCGGGCGCAACAACCCATTTGGCGTAGTTTTAGCTACTGTTATAGGTGTGCCAATGTATGCGGATATTTTTGGTACGATTCCGATTGCAGAGGCATTACTCCTAAAGGGTGCGCAACTTGGCACTGTGCTCTCGTTTATGATGGGTGTAACTACTCTTTCTCTGCCATCCATCATAATGCTCCGCAAGGCTGTTAAACCGAAACTGCTGGCGCTGTTCATTGCCATATGTACTATAGGAATTATAATTGTTGGGTATTTATTTAACGCCTTTCAAGCGTTGATAATTTAGGGGGTATAAATGATGGCAAAAACAATAGAGGAACCCTGCTGCGGATGTGGTTGTAAAAAGAAGGTTGTTATTGAATACCTTTACCTTGATCTTCAAACCTGTGAGCGATGTATCAGTACAGACAGCATTCTTGACGATGTAATGTTAGTGCTTACCCCTGCCTTGCAGCTTGCCGGGTTTACCATCGAATACAAAAAAATCGAAATGAATACAGCAGAAATTGCCATAGAGCATAAATTTGTTTCATCACCAACAATTCGTGTTAATGGTCAGGATATATGTCAGTCAGTTGCCGAAAATAGCTGCGGCTGTTGTAGTGAAATCTGCAATACTGATGTCGGATGTCGTGTTTTTGAATATAATGGCGAGGCTTTCGATGTTCCCCCTAAGGAAATGCTTGCAGAAAACCTCCTTCGGCTTGTATTTTCTCAACCCGATAAAGGGTGTTCTTGCGTAGGATATGAATTGCCGGAAAACCTAAAGAACTTCTTTGATGGGAAGAAAGCCAAAGCTTGTTGTTCCTGTAAAGACAACTGCTGCTAATGGGCAAGACTGCACTTCTGGTTGGTATTTAGTTAACTTATCTTGCTATAAAGGAGAGACTTAAAATGGCGCTGTTTGGAAAGAAAAAGGTAGAAAAAGCTACCCCCTGTTGCTGCGAAGCAAGCAACGAGGCTGAAGGTATGGAAACTGCAGCAAAAGCCGCGGCTGCAAGCGTTAAGGTGCTTGGGAGCGGCTGTGCAAAATGCAACCAACTCGAAGCTGCAACAAAAGCAGCACTCGAACAACTGGGCATGGATGCAACAATAGAACATGTGAATGATTTCGCACAAATTGCTGCTTACGGTGTAATGACAACCCCTGCCCTTGTCATTGACGGGAAAGTAGTTTCCTATGGCAAAGTTCTAAAGACTGATGAGGTAGTAAGTATTTTGCGCAAAGTTAGAGGATAAATATGTGGAATAGATAAGCCAAAGGCTGCACGGCTATACTTGGCATGTGTGCCTTATTCCAAAACAAAATCTACGCCATTCCAAATATAACCGTTTGCTTCAAGCGCTCGTCTTGACGCAATATTATCCTTTTCAGGCTGAACAATTATCTTTTTAGCGCCTAATAAGCGGATAGTTGATGTCAAAATGCGCACCATTTCTGAGCCATAGCCTTTATGTAAATAATCCGGCTCACCTATAAGATAATCAATGCTGAATACTTCTCCTTGTTTTTGTACTTTATACCAATCCTCATATTCTTGGCCAAAACAGCAGTCATAATATTGGCAAAAGCCTATCGCTATACCGTCCAGCTCTGCGATAAAATGCTTTATGAAGCTAAATTCACCATATCTGTTACGGATCTCGTTAAGCCAATCACCCGGGCAATCATACCATTGGGCAATGTGCGGCAAATAAAGCCATCGCTCAATTAAGCTAAAATCCGCCTCCCAAAAAGGGCGGAATATTAGTGTTCCGCCATAGTTCTCTTTTATAAAACTCCGGTGGAAAGCCTCGAAGCCAATTTTGTCTGTATCGGCAATTTCAAATTCGGGTGCAAGTAGGTTAAATGTCCCGCCGCAACTTAGAGCGCCGGGTAAAAGCTCATACGCCATAAATTCGACCGGCGCACTGCAGTCAGGCAGCTGCAACCCATATTCTTTTGCCCGCTTGAAGCCGAGCTTAGGATAATAGTCAGGTACGCCTATTATCAATACTGCGCTGTAACCTAATTTCTCTGCCTTATCCAAGCTGTGTTTTACAAGAGCTGAGCCAATACCCTGGTGTTGATATTTTGGAAGCACGCTTAATGGACCAAAGGTGATTGTTTGAAGATTTGTTCCGTCTCTTTGCACGACTTCGCTTCTGGTGTAAAGAATATGACCGACAATTTCATCATTTTGCTCAGCAACATAGCAAAGCTCAGTAACAACACAAGGTGAATTCCTCAGCAGCGATACAAGATAATGCTCGTCGATACGTTCCCTCCCGGGATAATCCAAAGTAAGAAAGGCTTCGTATGTCAAGCGCAGTATTGAGTAATAATCCTTAGGTTCTTCTAAACGTATATTCATTGTTCCCCCTGATTTCATGCGGGCGGATTGTGTTATGCGGCAGTCCCGTATCTCTATCGTTTTATCCAACCATTATCAATGTAATGCTGATTGTCAAGGCTGGGTTGTGCCTCTGATTTTAGCACCATTTGATGTTGAAGCTTGCACATAGAAAAAAATAGATTAACTTTTAAGCTTTTTCGCTTGCGCGGCTCTATATCGGATACTTTGTCAGCAAGCTTGCACATTTTCCTTGAAAGCATTTCTTTATGCTTTTTGCTCATTTTATTTATAAAGATATCGCCCATCATGCCAGCACCGCAGGTATATATTTTTGAAACACCTAACCAAGATAGGCTTGTTCTAACATCCTTCTGCGCAGATCCATTTGGTGCACCAACGCTGTTCGTAATGATAACTGCTGTTTTCTCAAAGATTTTGGGTTCGGGACGGTGTACCATCCAATGGACGCAAAGGTGGTCAAGCAATGATTTGATAGAGGCCGGCGCACGAAGTGCATAGACAGGATAAGCGAAAACCAACAAGTCTGCTTCAAGCATTGCACTCCAAATGGCATTTACGCTTGCGTAATGGGGGCACTTTTCTTCGCCATTTAAAAAGCAGTTTTTACAGCCTTCGCAAAACGGTGGGATATCATTTGGATAAAATTCGATAATCTGGTTATCACCTTTTAACTGGTCTAAAAATAGCGTTTTCATGTGATATGTAACGCCATGAATTGGTGTTCCGTTTATTATTACGATTTTCATAATTATACCCCGTATTAAAATAATCCGCCCCTACCTAATACTCTATCCCTTCTCGCTGGCCTATGCCGTGTTCAAATGGGTGTTTAATGCAGCGAATTTCCGAAACATAGTCTGCAAGTTCAACCCATTCTTCAGGGGGGTTTCTGCCTGTTAGCACAACTTCAAGTGATGTTGGGCGGTTTTTTAAAAACACGGCAACCGCTTTTTTATCAAGCATTCCGTATTCTGCTGCAGCACAAGCCTCATCAAGAATTAGCAAGTCGCATTCATTGTTATTAACTCTGCAAAGTGCGCTTTCAAACATGTTCTTTGCGTAAGCTGCATATTCCGATTTGTCTTTCTCGCTCATGTTCCAGGTAAAGGGAAGGGACTTAGGCGCCTTAATCACGCTAAAGCAATCAAGCTTTTCTATTGCTGCAAGTTCTCCGCTGTGTTCATCCTTAAGGAAGCGCACAAGCAGCACCTTAAACCCCCTGCCGCATGCGCGCAGGCCAAGCCCAAGCGCAGCTGAGGTTTTGCCTTTTCCGCTGCCGCAATAAATATGCACCAGCCCCTTGAATTGGGGGGTTGCTGTGTTTTTGTCCATTTGCGTCCTCCTTTGTAAAAGGTTATGCGGGCGGATTGTATCCGCCCCTACGGTGGGTTTTGGGTTATGCGGGCGGATTGTATCCGCCCCTGCGGTGGGTTGTGGGTTAGGCGGGCGGAAAACTTCCGCCCCTACGGTGTTGTGGGTTATGCGGGCGGATTGTATCCGCCCCTACGGTGGGTTGTGGGTCAGCGTATATATGCTTTGCTTGCAAACCCGGGTATATTGCCAAACTTTACTGAATACCAATCTCCAATTTCACCGACTATTAGAATTTGGTCGCCGTTTGCTGCGCTTGCAACTACTGGGGAGCTTGTATTTGGCTCGCTCCTGATATTCAAAGTGCCGTTCGTAAGGGTTACTGTGCCTATTCTCTGTTTAACAGGCCAAGCAAATGTAGTGCCGAAATAATCAACAAGCCCCTGTGCGATAGCTGCGGCAATTGCATTAAGGTTTTCTGTAATCCAAGTTGCATCTTCAATGTTGTCGTGGTATGCAATTTCTACAAAGACCGAAGGCGCTTTAGGTTGCCTTGCCTCACCAATGCTTGTTGTAGGTATTGCGCGCACAAGGTCGGGAAGAGGGTAAATCTCTCGTATGCGTGAGGCAACATAGTTGGCTGCACGCTGCCCCTGCACGCTTGTTGGGTAGTAATAAATGTCGGAGCCGCGTACCTGTCCGCTTCGGTTTGGCGGTGCTGCGTTTGAGTGAAGCGCTAAATGCATTTGAAAATTGCCTGCATTTGAAGCACGGATTGAGGAAGCAGCAGTCATTTGCGGGGTGTTGCGCTCAAAGCTTATATGGTTTGCAGCCAAATAAGGTTCAAGCTCGTCAGCAAGAAGGTTCATCCAATACTCCTCGCTGCCACCTGTTATGTATGTGTTCGATTCCTGTGTTGAAGGGCTAAGGTAAATGAATGGCAAAGCGCACGCCTCCTTATATGAATTGCATAGGCGCAATGCTTATAATGCGCCTGCTCTACTATATGCAGGCTGCATCTGCCTTGCGTACAGTATCCTCATATAAAGATGCGCTCATTAGTCAGCCATTAAGCAGAACTATTGAATCTTTGGGGCGCACAACGCCTCCCTCAAGTACTTTAACAAAGATCCCTTCAAGCGGCATAATGCATTGGCCGACTCTTTGATATACTTCGCAATGCTTATGGCACTCCTTGCCTATTTGGGTGACTTCGACTATACACTCGCCAAGCTTAAGTTTCGTGCCTATGGGAAGGGTGTGCAGAACAAGCCCTTCAGTTCTTATGTTTTCAGCAAATATTCCCGGTTTTAGCTCACCTGCACCAAGCGCAGTAAGCTTATCAACGCTTTCCTGCGCAAGAAGGCTAAGTTGCCTGTGCCAATCGCCCGAATGGGCATCGCCCTCAAGCCCAAAGTTTTTAATAAGCTTTGCCTCATTAACAGCTTCCTTGCATACGCCCTTTGTGCTGCTGATATTAACGGATAAAACGCTTGCCATATTACCCCCCGATTTTGCTCATATTTTTTTGTGAAACAAACCCATGCCCGCAAAAATCATGCTCTGAGGGCTTGTTGTAAATTGCGCTGCGCATAGTCTCAAGCAGTTCCTCATCTGTTCCCTTTAGCGCATTTGTGAGAGAAACTTCGTAGTCATGCCCCAAGCAGGGGCGTAGCATACCGTCGCTCATTATACGCACACGGTTGCATTTTGCGCAAAAGCTGTTTGTAATAGGGCTTATTAAACCAACTCTGCCTTTGAACCCCTGCGCTGTATAGTCAACCGATGGCTGGCTTATATATCTTGGGCTTATGGGTATTAGCCATGGGCGGCTATTTAATATTTCAGAAGAGCTAATTCTAAGCTTTGAACATTCCCCGTTGCCCAATGGCATTAACTCAATAAAGCGGATATCAAGCGGCCTGTCCTTAGCGAGCAAAATGAGTGCATCTATTTCATCATCATTTATTCCGCGCATAAGCACAGTATTGAGCTTTAGCGGCACTAAGCCTGCAGCAATCGCTTCATCAATGCCAAGAAGCACCTTCTCAACATCGCCGCCGCCTGTAAGGTTTTTGTAACGCTCTTTTTCAAGGGAATCAATGCTTATATTAAGCCTGCTTAAGCCTGCCTTTTTAAGCGCAGCTGCTTGGCCTAAAAGGTATTGAGCGTTAGTTGTCATTGTGATTTCAGAAATTCCCTCTATTGCACGTATACTGCTAATAATTTCGAGCAGGTCGCGCCTGAGCATTGGTTCGCCACCTGTGAGCCTAACCTTCTTTATGCCGAGTTTTGCAAGAAGCTTTACAAGCCGCCCAAACTCAGCTGCGCTAAGCTCATCATTCTTAGGGCATATCCCTTCTGCCGCTCTGCAGTAAGTGCACTTTAAGTTACACCTTTGCGTTAATGAGAGCCGCAAGTATTCAATGTTGCGGCCTGCGCAGTCTATCAAACCCCTAATCCTCCTTATGCAGCACTTGTTCTTGGGCAAGTATAACATGTATGCGCAAAATAGCACAATATATAGCTGTAATATTTAGACATTAGCATAAAGCGTGTATCTGCCAATACCTGAGTTGAAAATGCCAAGACTGATACTTTGTTCTTGCGCCCTTATCTGCTATACTCACACTATAAGCTGTTTAATTTGAAACAGACGCTTTGCCCTAATAAAACTGCTAAAGCGCGCTACTCCACAAAATAGCGTGCATATGCAAAAGAAGGAGGCTTGTTAACCCGCAGAGCCTGCGGTGCGGCAGAGTGGAGACCTGCCGTAATGCCTTCGCCACATATGCGGGCGTTGGCGAGAGGGGCGGTTAGCGGAGGCTGCGCCCTTTAGGGCTGAAAGAATGGCTAATGTAACGTTTAAAAACATCAGGAAGGTCTACGACGAAGATGTTGTAGCAGTAGAGGAGTTCTCGCTCAATATTGAGGATAAGGAATTTATTGTGCTTGTCGGGCCAAGCGGCTGCGGCAAATCCACAACCTTAAGAATGGTCGCAGGCCTTGAAGAAATTACAGCTGGCGAGCTCTATATAGGCGACAGGCTCGTAAATGATGTCCCCCCAAAAGATAGAGATATTGCAATGGTCTTCCAAAACTATGCGCTCTACCCGCACATGACAGTATACGAGAACATGGCGTTTGCGCTTAAACTCAGGAAGGTGCCCAAAGCGCAGATAGACGAAAAAGTCCGTGAAGCAGCCGAAATTCTCGGGATAACCGAGCTTTTTAAGCGCAAACCAAAGGCGCTTTCCGGCGGGCAGCGCCAGCGGGTTGCAATAGGCCGCGCAATAGTGCGCGAGCCCCAGGTCTTTTTAATGGATGAACCTCTTAGCAACCTTGACGCCAAGCTTAGAAACCAAATGCGCGCAGAGCTTATCAAGCTGCGCCAGCGCATCAACACAACGTTTATATATGTTACACATGACCAAATGGAAGCCATGACATTGGGCGATAGAATAGTAATAATGAAAGATGGGTTTATCCAGCAAATCGGAACACCCCAGCATGTTTTCAACATGCCCGCAAACCTCTTTGTAGCCGGCTTTATAGGGACCCCGCAAATGAACTTCCTCCCTGCAAGGCTTGAAATTTATAGCGGCAACTATGTTGTAGAGGTGGGAGGGGTTAAGCTTCCGCTAACAGAGCAACAGCAGCAAGAGCTAAAAGCCAAATCCCAGCAGGCGCAGGAGATTATTCTCGGAATTCGCCCTGAGCATATTTTAACAGTGCCAGAGGGAGCAGAAAACAGCATTAGCGCACAGGTGGATGTTGCGGAAATGATGGGCAGCGAGGTATATCTGCATGCAATAGCAGTTGAAACAAATATCGTTATCCGCATGCAGGCAGCGGACTATTACGGGGCTTACAAGGTTGAGCCCGGGCATTCGCATTATATAAGCTTCACTTTCCCGAGCAACCTGATGCATATATTTGACCCTGCATCAGAAAAGAACCTTCTATAAATAAAACACAGCGCAATTATGCGAGCTGATAGGTTAGGTATCGGCTCGCTTTATGTTTCAAGTTTTAATTTGCAGGTTATTGCCAAGTATGGCGAAACCGTAAAATAAGCGTCTTAATCTTGTGGACAAGGCGGAGTAACGCTACAATGTAAATGTAGAGGAGAAATGTGCATGAAAAAATATTTTACTACATTAAGAATTGTGCTTTTGCTCAGCCTTGCTGTGCTTATTTTCGGGTGCGCTAAAAGGGAGCTCCCCGGTTTTAATACGAATACGCCTGAGCCATCTGCCCCTTTGCCTTTGCCTACACCTACTGCCGAGCTTGAACCTGCACCGGAAATGCCGCCTGCATCAAGCGCTTTAGATGTGCCTGCAATTTCACTTGAAGAACTTGACGGTGTTGCAGAGCCTGATGATGTGCTGCCGCCGCCCCGCCCATACCTAGAGTACCAAGACGTTAACAGCGATGTTATTGGCTGGATTACCATTCCGAATACTCAAATTGATTATCCGGTTGTGCGCGGCCAGGATAACGAGTACTATCTTACCCATACTGTTGAAAAGAAAAGCTCAAAGCATGGAGCAATCTTCATGGACTTTCGCAATGGGAAGCCTGAACAGCAAAGACATCTAGTAATTTATGGGCATAATATGAAAAACGGCTCTATGTTCCATGACCTAAACAACTACAAGCAGCGCAATTTTTTCGACCAAAACCGTGTAATAACTCTGCATTGGGGTGAAGTTGAAACAAAATGGGAAGTATACACGGCTTATGTGTGGCAGGCGGGCGGGCCATACTATATCCACACCCGCTTTGGCTCTGACCAAAACTTTGCTGATGTTATGAACGATGTAATTGATTTTGCAAAAGGTTCAAAATACAGCATGTATGACCCGAACATTTCAATTAAACCGAGTGACCAGGTGCTCACGCTCTCAACCTGCACCTATGAATACGATAACTCGCGCTTTGTAGTGAGTGCGCGCCGCTTCCAGTAGCAGAAGGGTTTAGCAGCCCTTTTGAGTGGGGCATAACAGTTTATACGGAAGGCTGATATAAATGCGCAAAGCAGCAGGAAGAGTTTTGCTTGATGCGCTCACAATTGTTGTAGGGAGCGGGCTTGTCGCGCTTGGCCTTTCTGTGTTTACAATACCTAATGACATTGCACCAGGCGGAGTTTCTGGCATTGCTACTTCGCTTTCACATATTTTAAAAATGCCTGTAGGCATGTTAATGCTCATTTTCAATATGCCGCTTTTTGTTGTTGCCTGGCGCAGAATGGGGCTTCGCCCTCTTGCTAAAACAATTATAGCTACAAGTCTCCTCTCTATTGGAATTGATATATTCAGCATAGTCCTTCCAGGATATACAAATAACCCGCTTCTTGCTTCGCTTATGGGTGGCGTAGTAATGGGCGCAGGGGTTGGAATACTTTTAATTCGCGGTATAAGCACAGGCGGAACCGACCTTTTGGGGCTGATGCTTATTAAACTTCACCATGGCCTTTCAATGGGGCAGCTGCTTATGCTTATTGATGCAGCAATTGTGCTTTTTGCAGCGCTTGTTTTTAACAACATTGAAGTGGCGCTTTATTCGTTTGTAACTCTTTTTATCTCAAGCAAAACAATAGACGCTTTACAGCAGGGTGTAGACCATGCAAAAGTAATATACATTATTACAAATCATGAAGACGCAATCCTTAGCAGGCTTGCGCATGAAATGGGCAGGGGGGTTACAGTGCTGCCTGCACGCGGTGGTTTTACTGGCGAAGCTAAATCAGTGCTTATGACAATAGCCCGGCGGAGCGAGGTTTCAACAACTCTAAAGGTCATACGCGAACTTGACCCCTACGCTTTTACAATTCTTTCTGATGCAACCCAGGTACACGGAGAAGGGTTTAAAAACGAACACTAAGCTGCAATAGGCAGAAGAATTCAATACTCCCTGATTCCATACGGCTGCAAACGCAAAGCGGGTTCCTAATAATAGTGAACCTGCCACCGCATTTAGTGTTAGCCGCAAGCTGGGCTTAGGGTTCAGGCTTTATTTCTTTAAGTGCAGCCTCAAGTGCGCTAAGGCGGCGCCTAAGCCTCAACAATTCAAGTTCAACAGGGTCGGGGAGGTGTATTTGGTCTAAGTCCACACCTTCTTCACCCGGAATTGCCTTATGTTCAGGCTCAACTGCCTCAGGGCAGTCAGCTAAAGCAGCAGGGCATGCTGCTTTGCAGGCGCAGTTTTCGCGAAGCGTACATACGCCGGAGTCAGGCGTGCCGTAAGGGCAGGGAAGAACTTTTGCCACACGGCCCGGAACCCCTACAATTGTCGCACAGGGCGGCACATCTTTTAAAACGACTGCGCCAGCGCCAATCTTTGCGTAGTCGCCAACTGTTATTGGGCCTAAAACGCGTGCTCCGCTTGCTATCATAACATTATTGCCTATTGTCGGGTGCCGCTTGCCGGTTTCTTTACCTGTTCCGCCTAGGGTTGCCCCTTGGTATATAGTTACATCGTTTCCTATTTCGGTCGTTTCGCCGATTACTACACCCATACCATGGTCAATAAAGAGCCGCTCGCCGATTTTTGCGCCAGGGTGGATTTCTATTCCTGTAAAGAACCTCGTTAGGTTTGAGAGTATCCTGCCTATTAGCTTCATGCCGTGCATATGTAGAAAATGCGCTGTTCTATGGCTGCGGACAGCATGAAACCCGGGGTAACAAAGCAGCACCTCAAGCACATTGCGTGCTGCAGGGTCGCGCTTAAGTACGCATTGAATATCGTTTACAAGCCTTTTGAACATATATGCCTCCTGCATAATAGTTTTGCGCATAAAAAAAGCACACCGTCCACACAAAGACGGATATGCTCCGCGGTTCCACTTTGCTTGGGTTTAACCCCACTCAACACCTTAACGCGGCATACGGCCAGCAATACTTAAAAAGCCTTTTCCTGCCGGCAGCTACGAAAATGCACTTCGCCGAAACCTTGCCCGGACAAGCTTTCAGCCGTTTTCGGCCTGCCCTCTCTTTGGGTGGAATTCGGGTACTCTTTTTCCGTCACAGCTTTTTGTTATATTACTTTATGCATCGAATGTATGTCAAGTGCTAAAAAGAATAACAAAAAAAAGCCCCGCAAGCGGGGCTCTATCAATGCTATTGTTCCATTTGCTTGCCAAGGAAGCTTGCAGCTGTTTCTGCGATTTTCAGTTCGGTTGAACCCATAACTGTGTTGGGTTCGCGCGAGAGCAGCATTACAGCTCCTATTGCATCCCCCTCTGCAATAATGGGGACTATTACTTGGGCGCAGTACGCAAGGGGTTCATCAGCTTCAATAATATTGAGAAGCTCATCATTATTTGCAGCAGAACGCACAACCTTTTGGCGCGAACCTAAAATTGCCTCAACATCCGAATGAATTGTTTTTTCCAAGAGCTCTCTGCGGCTTGCACCTGCGACAGTAATAATAATGTCTTTATCGCAAATTGCAGCAATATGCCCAAGGTTATGGTGAATAGCAGCTGCGTATTCCCTGGCAAAGTCGTTAAGTTCACCTATTGGAGAGTACTTTTTAAGTATAACTTCGCCTTCTCTGTCTGTAAAAATCTCAAGTGGGTCGCCCTCGCGTATGCGTAAAGTCCTCCTAATTTCTTTTGGGATTACAACACGGCCGAGTTCATCAATTCGACGTACGATTCCTGTAGCTTTCAACCAAACCCCTCCTGCTCTTTGCGAAAATATGGATGCAGGAGTAGTATTTGTCGTTTCTACGGGTTTTTATACAGGCGTGCGCCCAGTTTTACTAAAATACTCCACTTTAAAGTTCTTTTCTGCTTCCGGGTTTTTCAAGGGGTAAAAGCGCCTCTTCGCATAAGGGGCATTCGCCTGCGTCATAAGTTTTTATATCAAGTTTTATTGCAGAATAAACAGGCAAAGGAAATTCGCTGTTTTCAGGGCGTCTGTCAACAATACAGGCAAGCGCGCGCACCTTTGCACCAAAAGACTCAAGCACATGCAAAGTTTCTAATGTGGATTTGCCTGTCGTAATTACATCCTCAGCTATAAGAACTATATCCTTAGGCCCTACGGTAAAGCCCCGCCTAAGCTGAACTACTCCGTCTGTACGCTCTGTAAATATGCTTTCACAGCCAAGCTGGCGCGCAAGCTCATAAGAAACAGTTATGCCGCCAATTGCAGGGCCGCAGACCTTTGTAAACCCAAAACCTTTTAGCCTTTCTACAACAGGCAAAAGCACTTTAGCTGCAAGCAGCGGCAGGCGCATAAGCTTCGCGCATTGGCAATAGCTTGAACTGTGCCTTCCTGAGGAGAGTAAAAAATGGCCTTCTAAAAAAGCGCCGCAGTCTTTCATAATTTCTAGGGTCGTGTCCATAGCTCCTCCTAAAGTATGCCTACAATTTGGCGTATATTTTCAAGTGCGTTTTCTTTGCAGTAGCTATAAAGCTCCTCAACAAGCTCTGCCATAATGTGCGGGGATGCAAATGTCATTGAGCCTACCTGAACAACACTCGCTCCAGCCATTAGAAAACTAAGCGCATCCTCTTTTGAGGCAATGCCGCCGATTCCTGCAACAGGGATTGAAACAGCTTTGCATACCTCATGCACCATGCGAAGCGCAATTGGGAAAATTGCAGGGCCGGAAAGCCCTGCATATACATTGTTAAACACAGGCTTTTTAAGCTTTGTATCAATTGCCATGCCTAGGAAAGTATTAACAAGGCTCAACCCGTCAGCCCCTGCTTCTTCACATGCAGCTGCAACAGCAACTAAATCAGGTGCATTTGGCGTAAGCTTAACAAGTAGGGGGTGGCGGCTTTCAGCCTTTACCTTTTTTGTAATATCAGCCGCATCTTTCGGGTTTATGCCAAAAGCCATTCCGCCTTCTGCTATGTTTGGGCAGGAAATATTAAGCTCAAGTATATCTATTTCTGCATCATTTAGAAGGCTTGCACCAAGAAGATACTCAGCTTCACTATGGCCGCCGAGGTTTGCAATTACAGCACAGCCGAGCGAGCGCATAAATGGGAGCTCATCTTTGATAAAGCGCTTAACTCCCGGGTTTTCAAGCCCAATGCTGTTAAGCAAACCAGCTGGTGTTTCATAAATGCGGGCGCCGTCATTGCCTAAGCTGCCGTTAAGCGTAAGCCCTTTTGAGCAAATTCCTCCGAGCTTGGATAAAGACGCAAGTGTTTCGTATTCGCGCCCAAACCCTACTGTGCCAGAAGCTGCAAGTACCGGGTTTTTGAGTGTTATGCCAAGAAACTGTGTTTGTAAAGGCTCATAAGACATCGCGCACCTCTAAAGCATTAAATACAGGCCCATCTTTGCATATGCGCCTGTTGCCGCCTTTTGTTTTGCATGTGCAGCCAAAACAAGCGCCTACTCCGCATGCCATATTTTTTTCTAACGAAATATAGAGCTCTGCCCCGGCTTTTTCTGCCTTTAGCGCTGCTGCTTTTAACATAGGCTGCGGGCCGCAGGCATAGTAGGTGGCTTCTTTTGAAAAATCGACTGCATCTGTAATTATTCCGCCTATATCAACATCCACCTCATCTGCATATTGGCTGAACTCCTGCAAAAGATACGCCTCTTCCCTAAAGCCCAAATGCGCTTGAATATGGCGCAAAGGCTGCTCTTTTCTAAGAGCGTGCGCCAAAAGAAGGAGGGGGGCTATGCCAATCCCGCCGCCTATTAGTACGGCTTTGCCATTAACAAGCGGGAACCCTCTTCCGCAAGGGCCAGTAGCTTGAATTAAGCTACCCTCTTGCAGCTTTGAAAACTCTTTTGTTCCTTTACCTGCAACTTGGTAGACTAATGTAAGTACTTCGCTTTCGTAGTTTATATCGCAATAACTAAGAGGCCTTGCAAGAAACGGGTCAAGCGTATCAAGCTGCTTAAGCATAAGGAATTGGCCTGCTTCACCAAGCGGCGCACCGCTTAGGCACATCTTATATATGCCTTTGGCTATTTCTTTGTTTTCAACAACTACAGCCATTGCATTATGTCCTTATGCATTAATTCTACTGCAGAGCGAATATATACGTCAAAATCTTCTGCCTCTGTTTTGCCTTTATGGGCTCTAAGCAGTGAGCGTGATGCGTTAACAACGCCGCATACCCCATTTTTAAAGAAAGGCGCAAGGTCTCTGCCTGTGCCGCCCTGTGCCCCATACCCGGGGATTAAGAGGAAGGTGTGCTTTAGATGCTCCTTAATAAACTCATATTCACCCGGATATGTAAGCCCTACAACTGCGCCTATTGCTGAAAAGCCGCTGCTGCCAATAAAGTTTTCGCCCCAGGAACTTACCTTTTTTGCAACAAGCTGATAAAGCGTGTTCCCTCCTATGCTTAAATCCTGGAAGTCTTTGCTGCTGGGGTTTGAGGTTTTAACAAGCACAAAAAGCGCTTTCCCTGCTTTAAGGTATGGGTAATACGGTGAAACCGCGTCTTCCCCCATATATGCGTTAACTGTAATTATGTCCGTTTCAAAGTCGCCAGTAAAATGACCTTTTGCATAAAGAGCAGCTGTTGAGGAAATGTCTCCGCGTTTTATATCCGAAATAACAATGCAGCTCTTATTTCTTGCATATTGGATTGTTTTAGCAAAAGCCTGCATTCCGCTAAGACCGAGCGCCTCATAGCAGGCAACCTGTATTTTGAAGCAGCCTGCAAGGTCGGCTGTGGCATCAATTACCCTGCGGTTGAACTCAAAGAGCTTTTCTGCTTCTGTTGTATCGCGCGCCTTTAAAAACTCTGGCAAAAACTCATATTGGGTGTCGAGCCCTACACATACAGGGCCCTTATGCTTTACTGCTTCATAGAGCCTGTCCATACTCATAGCGCGTTTCTCCTCCTACAATCGTCATTATTACCCTGCCGCGTACTTCGCGCCCATCAAAAGGCGTGTTGTGTGATTTTGAAATCATATCCGCTTTTGATATTTTATGAACGCCTGAAGGCTCTAAAACAACAAGGTCTGCAGGGAGCCCCACTTTTAGAAGGCCATAGTTGAGCCCAAGCCTTTTAGCAGGCGCTAAAGAGAGCATTTCACTTAGCCGCGTAAGCGGAATATCATTTGCATTAAAAACATGCAAATAAATCTGTATTGCATATTCTATATTCGAAATGCCTGCTGCGCCTGCTAATTTATCTACCTCTCTATGCGGCGCATGGTCAGTACCTAAACAATCCACAGTGCGGTCTTTAATGCCATTAATAAGCGCATTAACATCAGCAAGCGAACGAAGCGGCGGGTTAACTAAATAGGGGTCATCATAGCCAAAAAGGTGGTGGGGCGTTACTTCACATGTAAGCTTTAGCCCGGTATTCTTCGCTTCGCGAATTGAGCATACTGTTTCTTTTTTGCTTATATGCCCTATATGGAGGTTTCCGCCTACTTCTTTTAAAAGCGCTAAATCCCTCTTAACAATGTCATGCTCAGGCTGGCAGTGCGTACTTATTAAAAACCCGAGCTTTGTAGAGTCAACTAAAAGCTCGCGCATAAATGTGTTTGAGAAAATCGTCTTTCCATCATTAGAAAGCATTGGCGTAACTGCTGCAAGCTCGCGCCTTTGTGTTGGGTGGCTGTCTTCAAGCCCCTTGCCTGCAGCAGCTGCTTGTATAAGCTTGCAAAGCTTAAGCTGCTGAGCCTTTTTATGGTTTGCTTCAACAAGAGCTGCAGTTTCGCAAACAGGGGTTGTATTTGCCATAGCACATAGAGTTGCGTACCCGCCCTTTAGAGCTGCAGCCATGCCTGATGCCATATCTTCTTTTTCGGTCTGCCCCGGGTCGCGCAAATGGCAATGCATATCAACGAATGCCGGCATAAGAACAAGCCCGTTTAAATCAAGGCATTTATCAAAGCTGCCGTCTGTTTGCGGGCCGCAATAGGTAATTTGCCCCTCTTCAAAGTACAGGTCGCCAAAATAATCATTATAAGCATCAACAAGGCGGGCATTCTTTAGCTTAACACGCATTTGTTCACCTAAAGGCGCGTTCGCGCATCGCAGTATTCGCAGGCATATTCATTGCTGCCCTCATCAACCAAATAAAACATCCCGTTTTCGATATGCTCCTGGTTTGTAATGCAGCGCGGGTTTTTACATACAAGTATGCCGCGAACTGACTTGGGCGGGTAAAGCTTAACCTTATCAACTCTATGGCCGTCTTTTATATAGCTTATAGTAACATTCGGGTCAATAAGCCCAAGCACATCAAAGTTAAGCTCAAGGTCGGTTTCAATTTTTATTAAGTCTTTTCTGCCCATCTTTGTGCTGTCTACATTGCGCATAAGCACAACTACATCATCAAGCTTGTCAAGCCCAAGCTGCTGGAACATCTTATAGCCGTTGCCTGCGCTTATGTGGTCTATTACTATACCTTCTTTAAGCTTTGAAACATTAATCATGCGCTTCCTCCTTAGAACAGCTTTGCAACTTTAGCCCGAGCAGCTTGAGCATGAGTGCCATGCGTACATACATGCCAAGCCTTACCTGTTCAAAATATACTGCACGCGGGTCCTCATCAACCTCAACTGATATTTCATTTACGCGCGGGAGCGGGTGCATTACTATCATATCGCGTTTTGCAGGCTCCATTTTTAATTTTGTCAGTATAAAAAAGTCTTTAAGCCTTAAGTATTCTTCTTCGCTTATAAAACGCTCTCTTTGTACTCGCGACATATAAAGAAGGTCAAGCTCAGGCATAGCAAGCTCAAGGTTATCGGTTTCAATATAAGGTATGCCCTTTTTATCAAGCTCCTGCTTAACATAGACAGGCATCTTCAGCTCAGCAGGCGAAATGAACATAAAGCGTGCGCCTGCATAGCGCGAGAGACAGGTAACGAGCGAGTGGATTGTGCGGCCAAACATTAAATCCCCGCAAACCCCAACAGTAAGCCCTTCAAAGCTGCCTTTAAAATGGCGTATTGTTAAAAGGTCTGTAAGGGTTTGTGTGGGGTGGTGGTGGCCGCCGTCGCCTGCGTTTATTACAGGGCAGGTTGCGTATTGGCTCATAAGCCGCGCAGTGCCTTCTTTTGGGTGGCGTACAACTATAAGGTCTGCATATTGCGAGACTGTGCGTGCGCTGTCCGCAATTGTTTCGCCCTTTGCCATGCTCGAAGTCATTGGGTCGTCAAAGCCTACTGTGCTCCCGCCTAAGCGCTCCATAGCTGCATCGAATGAGAACTTAGTGCGAGTAGAAGGTTCATAAAAGAGGCTTGCAAGCAGCTTGCCTCTGCACAGGTTTGAATACGCATCTGGGTTTGAGATAATTTGCTCTGCAAGCTCAAGAATCTCTTCAATTTGTTCGATACTGAAGTCAGCAGGGGAAATCAGGCTTTTGTTTTTAAGCATTTTCCTTCCTCTTTTCGCTAAATCACGACCACCCCTCCAAGGGGTGGTTTGCTCTAGGGCTATAAGCCCAAGG
>CAYWTY010000011.1:0-33167 GCA_964461335.1 uncultured Oscillospiraceae bacterium | reverse complement strand
ATGATAGTGAGAAGATTGCAGGCATTCTAGATGCAATGGGTCTAAGCGCTTCAGGCAAAGATCAGGCGGATATCATACTGTTTAATACATGCTGTGTCCGAGAGCATGCTGAAAAGCGTGTTTTCGGCAATGTTGGTGCGCTTCAAAAAATGAAGCTTGAAAAACCCAATTTGGTCATTGCTGTATGCGGCTGCATGATGCAGCAGAGCGAAGTAGCAACGCGTTTATATCATCGTTTCCCTTTTGTAGATCTTATTCTAGGCACTAATGCCCTCCATAAGCTTCCCCAGCTGCTGCAGCAAGTGTTTAGCGGAGAACGAATACTCTTTATACAGGGAATAGACGATGATATACAGGAAGATTTACCTACAACACGTACTCCAAGTGTTTCTGCCAGCATTAGTATTATGCATGGTTGTAATAATTTTTGTACCTACTGTATTGTACCATATGTCAGGGGGAGAGAGCGTTCGAGGCAGCCGGAAAGGATAGTTAAAGAAATACAGGCGCTTGCAGGGGAAGGTTATAGCGAAGTGCTCCTTTTAGGCCAAAATGTCAATTCATATGGAAATGATATCGATGGTATAAGCTTTTCAAAGCTTCTTAAAATGATTAATGATATAGACGATATTAAAAGAATACGCTTTATGACATCGCATCCCAAAGACTTAACGCACGAACTAATAGCAACTATGGCAGAACTACCTAAAATATGCAGCCATCTGCATCTGCCCGTGCAATCAGGGAGTACTAATATTCTAAAGTTGATGAACCGTGGTTATACTCGGCAAGATTATTTGGAGCTGGCACGCAGCGTACGTCATGCAATCCCCAATATTGAACTAACAACAGATATTATTGTTGGGTTCCCTGGAGAGACAGAGGAAGATTTTGCAGATACTCTTTCACTTGTTAGCGAAGTTGGGTTTTCTGCTGCTTATACATTTATGTTTTCGCCACGAACTGGAACTGCCGCAGTTAACCTGCCCGGACAGATTCCTCTACCTATAAAAAAAGAGCGCCTACAACGCCTAAATACCCTGCAGGAGATTCAATCGCGAAGAACGAATGAAAAATACTTAGGCAGAGTATGCGAAGTTTTGGTTGATGGTTTCGACAAACGAACTAAGATGCTATATGGGAAACTTTCATGTTTTAAAACCGTATATTTCCCTGGTGTCTCTGACATGATTGGCTCATATGCGAGAGTATCCATTAAAAATACGCATAATAGTTCATTAATAGGTTCATTAGAACAAAAAGTGCAGTAATGAAAGGAAATAAAATGATATTGGACAAAGCACGCGATTTAGGTATATCGCTAAGTCAATCTCCAGAATTTATAAGAATGCAATCAGCTCGTGCCTTGCTTGATTCAAACGAGGACGTATCTACTGCTTTAAACGAATACAAACAAAAGCAAGAAGAATTACTTGATTTACTCTCTACTGAAACACCCAACCGCATACTGGTTGCATCGCTTTCACGGGATACCGAGGCATTGCGCAGTCAATTGTTCAGCAACCCCATCTTCTCAGAAGTCTTGGAAGCGCAAGATGACTTTGAAAAACTCATGCATCAGGTCAACAAAGAAATATCTGCCTGTATTGGTATATTGAATGAGAGCAGTTGCGGCGGAGCTTGTTCTGACTGTAAAGGGTGCCATTAAAATTAACTAAAGTATTTAAGGAAGTGGGGGTAACCAATGCCGGGTAACCTGACGCCCTTGATGCGCCAATACCTGACTTTAAAAGAAAAGTACCCTGATTGCCTACTCTTTTTTAGATTAGGTGATTTCTATGAGCTTTTTTTCGAAGATGCGCTTACTGCTTCAAAAGAGCTTGAAATTGTACTAACTGGGCGCGATTGCGGCCTTGAAGAAAGAGCGCCAATGTGCGGTGTTCCTTATCATGCTGTTGATGGTTACATAAGCAGGCTAATTGAAAAAGGTTTTAAGGTAGCAATCTGTGAGCAGCTTAGTGAACCAAAGCCGGAAAAAGGGTTGGTTGAACGAGATGTCGTGCGTGTTATTACGCCAGGCACTGTTATTGAAGAAAACATGCTTGATGAGCATAAAAATAATTTCTTGCTCTCGCTGTTTTTTTGCAATGAAAAAATAGGTTTGGCATATGCGGATGTTTCAATAGGAAGCTTCTATTTAGGGGAAATATCAGGTGCAGATCTGCAGACGCAACTTATTGATGAGCTGGAGCGCATTCAGCCTACCGAAATAATAGCAAACGAGGCGCTGTTTCTACAAACAAAGCTTGTTAGGCATCTATCGTCTTGCTTCTTTCTTCAGCAATATGTCGATTGGGCATATGAGGAAAATTCAGCTATTTCAAGGCTTGCTCGCCACTTTCGCGTTGATAGTCTTGATGGATACGGGTGTGCTTCGTTTCACCATGGGGTTTGTGCAGCAGGCGCTCTGTTAACCTATTTAGAAGATACGCAGAAAAACTCGCTTGCACATATAACAACGTTGCAAACTTTGAACAATTCTTCATATTTAATGCTGGATATTGCAACAAGGCGAAATCTTGAGCTTACAAAACCACTTCATTATGACGGAAGCAAAAAAAACACTCTTTTATATCTTTTAGACTGTACCGCTACTGCTATGGGCAAGCGAATGCTCCACAGCTGGGTAGACCAACCTCTCCAAAAACCTGAAGAAATACAATATAGGCTTAATGCTGTATCTGCCCTTGTATCACAAGTCATTAAAAGAACTGCTATAAAAGAAGCTCTTGAAGGCATATATGATATCGAACGCTTAAGCAGCCGCATCGCTTATGGGACAATTAGTGCACGTGATTGCGTTGCTCTTCGTGCTTCACTATCTAGACTGCCAATTATTACTATGCTCATTTTTGAGATTAATGCAGAAGCATTACTCAATATAAACACACGCATAGACTTAATGGAAGATGTTTTAGACCTGCTGCAACACGCCATAACTGACGAGCCGCCTATTAGCATTAAAGAGGGCAGTATTATCCGCCAGGGATATGATACAGAAGTTGATAGGTTAAGGGAAATAAGCATTAACGGCAAAAAGTGGCTGACAGATTTGGAAGCTGCTGAACAGGCTGAAACCGGAATTAAAAACCTCCGCATACGGTATAACAAGGTTTTCGGCTACTATATTGAAGTCACAAAATCTTATCTGCATCTTGTGCCTTATCATTACCAGCGCAGGCAGACGCTTGCCAACGCGGAACGTTACAGCACGCCTGCGCTTAAAGAACTTGAAGAGACTATACTCGGTGCAGAAGACCAGCTTATTTCAAGAGAATACAACCTGTTTTTAGATATCCGAGAAAGACTCCTCTCAAACATAAAGCGCATTCAGAATACAGCCGCAGCTTTAGCTGAATTAGATGTATATCAATCTCTAGGGCAGGTTGCTGCTAATAATAAATACTGTATGCCTAAAATAAACATGGACTCCTCAATAACAATAAAAAATGGCAGGCACCCAGTTGTTGAACGTTACACTAAGGATGGCTTTGTGACTAATGATGCTAACCTTGACATAGACGACAATAGGCTGATAATACTTACAGGGCCGAATATGGCTGGCAAAAGCACTTACATGCGCCAGATAGCACTAATTGTCCTAATGGCGCATATGGGGAGCTTTGTTCCTGCAGATGAGGCAAGTATTTGCATAACGGAAAGAATCTTTACCCGTGTTGGTGCAACTGACAATCTAATGGCAGGCCAAAGCACTTTTATGGTTGAAATGTGTGAGCTTGCAAATATCCTACATAACTCAGGTAACAAAAGCTTGGTTTTGCTTGATGAAATCGGTAGAGGAACAAGCACATTTGATGGCCTTAGCATTGCCTGGGCTGTAATTGAATATTTGTCAAAAGACACTTGCCGGCCTAAGGTGCTATTTGCTACCCACTATCATGAATTAACTGAACTGGAGGGGCGCCTTGCCGGGGTTAAAAACTACCGTATCGCAGTAAAAGAAGTAGGGGAGGATATACTATTTCTTCGCAAAATCATGCGAGGTGAAGCGGATAAAAGCTTTGGCATCCAAGTAGCGCGGCTTGCTGGGCTGCCTGAGTGTGTTATCACTCGTGCAAAAGAGATTCTTAAAGAACTCGAGGCTTCAGATATTAACCGTCCTAATTCAAAGCGTGAAGCTGAACCGTCTCAGCAACAATTATCGCTGCTATTTTCTCAGCAAAAGGAAGAACTCATTCAGGAACTAACCCTAATGGAAATAGACTCATTCTCTCCTCTTGAAGCGCTCAACCTGCTTAATGACATGCACCAAAAAGCAAAAAGGATAAGTGCCCATAGGTTACAATAATGAGAACAATTACAATCTTAGAACCGCATATAGCTAATCAAATCGCTGCAGGTGAGGTCGTTGAACGCCCTGCTTCTGTTGTTAAAGAACTTGTTGAAAACTCAATAGATGCACACGCTTCTTCCATAACAATAGAAATTGTCAATGGCGGTCTCGATTATATTCGTGTTGCAGACAATGGTACTGGCATACCTGCTGATGATGCAAAACTAGCTTTTAATCGTCATGCAACCAGTAAAATTAGCGCACAATCTGATTTGATGCAAATTGATACCCTTGGGTTTCGTGGCGAAGCACTTGCTTCGATAGCTTCAGTTTCACAAGTTGAATTAAAGACATGTTCTCTAGACGAAGAAATCGGCACACACTTGCGTTTGGAAGGCGGAGAATTCAAGCTTGCAAAAAGCATCGCTTGCCCTGAAGGAACAAGTATCGAGGTCGAAAACTTATTCTACAACATTCCCGCTCGTAGGAAGTTCCTGAAAAGCGCACGTACAGAAGCCGCCTACGTTGGGGATTATGTTTCAAAAATGCTGCTTGCAAGGCCTGAAATTTCGTTTAAGTATATCAATAATCAGAATACAATTTATCATAGTCTCGGCGATGGTATACTTAAGAATGCCGCTTTTAGCATATATGGGAAAGAGATCCTGCCAAATATCTTAGAGACGAATTTTGAAAACGGCTATATACTTATTTATGGGCTAATAGGGAATGAGAGGCTTTCGCGCCCTAACCGCAAAGACCAATCTTTTTTCGTCAACGGAAGATATATCCGTTCATCTTTAATTTCAAATGCGCTCTTTGCCTCATATGATACATTATTAATGACTGGACGCTATCCGTTTGCTATTCTAAATATCTGTATTTCGACTAGAGAAGTAGATGTTAATGTGCACCCTGCAAAACTAGAAGTGCGTTTTGCTCAAGAGGAAAGAATTTCAGCTTCAGTTACAGAAGCTTGTAAAAATGCATTAAGAAATTTGAATATCCCTCAAATATCTTTAAGGGTTTTAAATGAAGTTTCTTCTGAGGCTATGCTTAACAATAACCCATATAACAATACTCTAAAAGCAATCGACACCATAACAACTGAAGGTTCTAAGGTAGAGAATAAGGCCGCCTTCAAACCGCTGGATATTAAAAAGAATATGAGCTTCAAAGTAAAAGAAAGCTCATATAATATTCCTCACTTTAGCATATCCTCTTCAAGCCCAAGCACCGAGGAAAGTCCAACTAACTTGCAAAGAGTTGAGAATCAGGTACACTTTGGCGAACAACCAATAACAGTATTAGGGCAAGTTTTCAATTCTTACTGGATTATTCAGCAGGAGGATTCTTTATACTTTATTGACCAGCATGCTATGCATGAACGTAAGCTGTATGAACAGTTTATGGTACAGAGTGCGAATATCTCAAAACAGCCCTTGCTTATTCCTGAGCTCCTTCAGCTAACTAATACTGAGTATGATTCCCTTTTGCAGCATTTGGGGGCGCTTCATGCACTTGGGTTTGATTGGGAGCCATTTGGAGAAACTGCAATAAGAGTTTCTGCGGTTCCTTCTATACTTGTAAATGCAAAAATAGATATAATGCTGCGGGATATACTTGAGGCACTCAACAAGAAGGGGAGAACAACCATTCAGGAAATAAAGCGGGAAACAATAATACAGGCTGCATGCAAACACGCTGTAAAAGCCGGTGAATTACTTCAAGAGGGTGAAATTGCAAGTTTGCTTAATGAATATAAAGCCGGCGGCATCCCGATGACTTGCCCGCACGGGAGGCCAATAATCGTGCGCCTCTCTCATCAAGAGCTTAAAAAGCTGTTTAAGCGGATTGTTTAGGGGTTGACCATGAAAAAGCCTAAGATCCTTATACTAACAGGCCCTACTGCAACTGGTAAAACATCGGTTTCGTTGTTAGTCGCAGAAAAACTCAATGCAGAAATAGTTTCCGCAGATTCAATGCAGGTTTATCGGGGGTTAAATATAGGTTCTGCAAAACCATCGGAGAATGAGCAGCAGCTCATTCGTCACCACATGATAGATGTTGCGAATATTGGGGATACAAACTTCAGCGCTGCACGCTATAAACGATATGCAGAAGGTTGTATATCATCAATTCTCATGTGTGGAAAAGTGCCGCTTGTAGTTGGTGGAACTGGCCTTTACATAAACGCGCTGATATACCCTATGCGATTTGCTTCGCCAGGCAATGTCGAAATTCGAAACGAATTGCGTATGCAGGAAGAAGCAGACCCTGGTTCGCTTTTTAAACAATTAGAGCAGGTTGATTCTGGTTCTGCTGCCCGCTTGCATCAAAATGATATTAGGCGTGTAATAAGAGCGCTCGAGGTGTATTCAACAACCGGGCAGCCTTTTAGTTCATTTTATACTGATTTAAATGAAGCAAGCAGTAAACTAGGGTATAACCCTATAATTGTCGCCCTAACCATGCCACGTGACCTCTTATATTCACGCATTAATAGCAGAGTCGATACCATGATGGAGTTAGGTCTGTTAGAAGAAGTTAGAACTATTTATAATGCTGGCTATTCTCACAACCTGCCCGCACTCCAAGGGTTAGGTTATAAGCAGCTATTAATGCATATGCGTGGAGAAGTCACCCTTGAAGAAGCGATTGAGCTTATAAAAAGAGAAACACGGAGGTTTGCCAAGCGTCAGTTAACATGGTTTCGCCGTGATTTGCGTATCCAATGGCTTGATATTACGAAGTTCCAAGATTTCAACGCGCTCACAGAGGCTATAATAGATATTTTTAATGATGATAGCGGGGTAGGGGGGAAGGCAACATGATTAAAGAGAATTTACAGGACAATATCCTAAATCAACTGCGCAAGAACAAACAGCCGTGCACAATACACCTTACAAATGGGTATCTGCTAAAAGATATTCTTATACGTGCTTTTGATAACTTTGTTATAGTTATTGTTCATGAAGGCAAACAGATGATGTTCTATAAGCATGGAATATCCTCAATTACCATGTCGCAACCTATATGCTTAGGTTCAGAAGATATTAAGGAGCAATGAGGCGCACCCATGGAACAAGATATAAACAGCATTAAGGCCTATCCGGATTGCCCACATACAGTTAAGGCAGTTCAATTAGCAGAGAGCCAGATTGAGCATGTTTTTACGAAAATAGATGAAATCGAAGCTGTTAACCAGTACAAGGTTTTGTGTGCTTTTCAAAAAGAAGGCATCGCACAGAGGCATTTCACACCATCAACGGGTTATGGGTATGATGACATAGGGCGCGATGCCCTAGAGCGTGTATTCGCTTGGTCGCTGAACGCTCAGGATGCGCTGGTAAGGCCGCAGATAGTCAGCGGGACACATTCCATATATCTAGCGCTAAGCGGCCTCCTATGGCCAGAGGATGAACTCCTATGCATTACAGGCAAGCCCTATGATACCCTTGAAGCTGCCATAGGTAAAGAAGGCTCTACTGGGTTTGGTTCATTAATAGATTTTGGCATAAAATACAGCGAGGTTGCGCTTGAAGGCAGCTCTATTAACCTGCCGCAAGTACTTAAGGCTGTTTGCAAACCAAATATGAAAGTTATCTTTGCGCAGCGTTCTCGCGGCTATGCATGGCGAGAAGCAATCTCTATTAAAGAGTTTAAAAAGGTCTTTAAAGCAATAAAAGAGGTGCGTCCAGATATCCATATCGTAGTAGACAATTGTTACGGAGAATTTGTTAGTGCAGTAGAACCAACTGCAGTCGGAGCAGATATAATTGCGGGTTCGCTTATTAAAAATCCTGGTGGCGGGTTAGCTCCTACAGGAGGTTATATTGCAGGTTCATCTGAACTTATCGAACGCATTGCCCATCGCTTAACTGTACCTGGTATGGGCAGGGAGGTGGGCTCCTATGCAGGCTCTTATCTTCCGTTTTACCAAGGGCTTTTCATTGCCCCCCACATAACTGCCCAAAGCCTTAAAACAGCTGCTTTGTTTGCGCGTGTATTCGAAAATATCGGCATGAACACAATGCCTCATAGCGAAAGTGAACGTTCGGATATTATCCAATCTTTGCAGCTGCCCACTAAAGAAGCGCTGGTTGCTTTTTGCCAAAGCATACAGAGCGCATCTCCTGTTGATAGCAATGCTGTGCCCGAACCTGGGGATATGCCTGGTTACACACACCAGGTTATTATGGCAGCAGGTGCGTTTATTCAAGGCGCCTCTATAGAGCTAAGCGCAGATGCACCTATTAGAGAGCCGTATATTGCATACATACAGGGCGCATTGACCTATGCACATGGCCGATTAGGGGTTATAAGTGCATTAAATGCATTAAACAAACTCGGAGCTTGCACTTACTGTTGAACGTTCGCTTTTATTGAAGATAGGGTAGGGGAATAGAGGTGCCATTATTTATTATTCATTGTCGCTTTTTGTCACTTCGGAAGTATCTTCTCTAAGCTTTACGGCATGGGCAGCTATACGGCGGCGGTCTTCTGATAAGGCAGCATAATGCTTACGTGTTGTATTAACATCTTTATGGCCAAGAACATCCGCAACTAAGTAAATATCGCCTGTTTCACGATATAGCATTGTACCATAGGTGCTTCTAAGCTTGTGAGGAGAAATCTTTTTTAGTGGGGCTGCCATAGCTGCATACTTTTTTACAAGGTTTTCAACAGCACGCACTGTAATGCGTTTTCTTTGAATTGAGAGAAATAATGCACTTTCATGCCCGGAGATTGCCTGAATGCCATCGCGCACAAGCATATAGTTTAAAAGCGCTAAGCGTACTTCTTCACCGAATACTAGCGAATCTTGGCTGCCGCCTTTTCTTGTTATAAGAAAAGCATTATTGTAAAAATCAACATCTTCAATATCAATTCCTATGAGTTCACTTATGCGAATTCCTGTGCCAAGAAACAGGGTAAGTATAGCAACATCTCTTGCTTTAGTCGACTTGTGGTATCTCATCTGCACTTGTGAAAGACCCAACCCACCTTCAGCAATATCCAACAGTTTTGCAACTTCATCAGGTTCAAGCCGAATTATTGCTCTCGTGTGTAGTTTTGGCAAATCAACCAATGCGGCAGCGTTTCCTTGAATCATTTCACGCTTGTAGAAATACTTGTAGAACGAACGCAGAGATGATAATTTTCGTGCTTTAGCACGTTCATTGTTTACTATTTCACGCCCTGATTTGGTATACAAGGATAAATGCTCTAAAAATAACTCTATATCAAGCGGACGGATTTGCTCGATTTCCTGCAGAGTTAAATCTTCAATTTTCTTTTGTGAAAAGTTATCGAGCTCATTTGCAACAAATTTAAAAAAAGTGCGCAAATCAACAGCATAGCCATATCTTGTTAGTACTGATGTTTGGCTTTCTATTCCACGCATAAACGTTGCGCAGCAGCTAGGCAGCTCTCGTAATAGCTGGCGCAGTTTGCGGGTATATGCTTTATTAAGCTTTGAACTATAACTTTCAGCCATAAGCACCCATATAAAGGGGTAGTTAGAATTTGCCAAGCCCCAACTTCATATTATCACAACTATTCGTTAAAGACAACTTTAACGAATAGTATAGTATAAATTAAACTGTTTTTTCACGGGAAGTCTTTATTGCAGCACGGGCGAGTGCATCACATCTGTTATTATACTCATTGTCGCTATGTCCTTTAACTTTATGCCAAGTAATTCTATGAATCTTGCTAAGCTCAAGTAAACGCTGCCACAGGTCAATATTTTTTACAGGCGTTTTTCCGGCCGTTTTCCAGCCGTTATTGAGCCAAGTGTAAATACGGTTCTCGTTGAATGACTTTGTTAGATACGAGCTGTCAGAATATAAGTCAACATCACATGGTTCAAGCAAAGCTTCAAGGCCATTAATAGCAGCTGCTAATTCCATGCGGTTATTTGTTGTTTCCCCTTCCCCACCGGAGATTTCCTTAATATGGTTATTATATATAAGTATAGAACCCCAACCGCCCGCACCGGGGTTTCCGGAACAGGCTCCATCAGTATATATTTTTACTCGTTTTCTATTGTTCATGATCTGCCAGTTCTTTTGCCCGTTTGACACAGACTTCAACAGCATCAAGAACTGCAGCACGAAGCCCCCCATGTTCAAGCGCAGCTACAGCTTCAATAGTTGTGCCTGCCGGGGAGCAGACTGCATCTTTTAGCGCGCCTGGGTGAGCCCCTGTTTCCTGCACCATTTTTGCAGCGCCTAATACAGTCTGGGCTGCTAGGGCATACGCCATCTTTCGAGGTAAACCAGCGCGGACACCGCCATCAGCAAGCGCTTCAATGAACAGGTAAACATATGCAGGCCCACTTCCCGAAACTCCAACAACTGCATCCATTAAATAGCTTGGTACAGGCAGTGCAATACCTGTAGAATTAAATAGCTCAAGGGCAAACCTAAACTCATCCTCAGTTAGAGAATGGTCTAAGTCCAAAGCAGTCATTCCCTCCCCTACCATACAAGGTGTGTTGGGCATTACGCGCAAGATGCGACAATCAGGCACAATACTTTCAAGCTTTATGCGAGTCCAGCCGGTAACTATTGAGATTAAAGCTTTGCCTCTAAGCGCTGTGCTGCATTCGCTAAGAACCTCAGCACACACATTAGGCTTAACGGCAAGCAGAGCAAATTCACATGCTGCCAACATAGAAGAATTGCTCTGCGCAGTCAAAACCCCGAGTTCTTGCTGAAGAGACTGGACTTTTTCCTTGTTTAAATCAAAAACATAAATATTATGGGCAGGAAGCAAACCTCTTTTTAGAAGACCTCTGAGTATTGCTTCCCCCATATTACCAATTCCAATAAAGCCGAGCTTTGCCATAAAGAATCCTCCTTATTCTAATACACTAAAAATATTAGATGTTAGCCTGCTTCTAAAAATTTATAGAGCTGAAACAAGCGGGTGCTTTTTCATAAGTCTGCCATTTCTCAAAAACTGCCTACATAATACCACAAAATAAAAGGCAATGCACACTAGATGCACTGCCTTAATGTAAACTCAATATGTGTTTGAAGTTAACCCGTCAACACATAACTGTGTGTTAGAATATGCCAAAGTCCTGCAGCTGGCCAATCAACACTACGACCATTACAGCTGGAACTATGAACTTGAAGCATATCTCCCAGAACTTGTAGAACTTTAACTTGTTGCCATCAATTTCTACTTCATCTTTAATGCTCTTGGTTTTAATAACCCAGCCTATTATGAGGCTCATGAACATCGCACCAAGAGGCATGAAGATACCCTCGGAAATAAGGTCATAGAAATCCAAGAAGCCCCATTTGCCAAGCCAGAAGTTTGCCCCGATTATATTGCCCCCGCCAAGACCGTCCAAGCAAACCGGAATACCAAGCAGGAATACGAGAAATGCCAGTATTCCAGTAATCGATTTTCTGTTTGCAGTTTTGCCTGCTGATATATTGCGGTCAATTATGTAAGTTGAGCAAACTTCAAGCAGCGAAATTGCTGATGTAATAGCAGCAATGAACACGAGCAAATAGAAGATAAACCCAAACAAGGAGCCTATAAAGCCGCTCAAACCCTCAGTGAAAACAGTGTGCAGTGTTACAAACAGCAGCCCGGGGCCACCCTTGGGCTCCATACCAAATGCAAATACTGCCGGCATAACTGCAAGGCCTGCAAGCAGAGCCATAATTGTATCGGAGATTGGGATAATGAAAGAGCTTCCTTCGAGGTCTTCCTTCTTTGAGAGGTAGGATCCGTAAGTAATCATGCAGCCCATGCCCAAAGAGAGCGAGAAGAACATTTGGCCTGCTGCAGTTTTTAGCACATTGAAGAAGCCAATCTCCTTAAATGCCGCAAAGTTTGGCGAAAACATAAAGGCGATACCAGCCCCTGCTCCAGGAAGAGTTACGCTTCGAATAATTACAATTATGAGCATAACAACCAGTGAAGGCATTGCGACAATATTGAATTTTTCGATACCGCCGGATATACCGCCCATGACAATTACTGCAGTAATTATCATAAAGATAAAGTGAAAAAGAATTGAGCCGCCGGCATTGTTAATGAAGGCGCCAAAGAAATCTCCACTGCTCATGCCTGCAAATGCGGCACCTGGTGAAAACATTTCTATAAGGAAACTTAACATATACTTGCCAACAAACCCGCCAAGCACACTATAGAACGATAGAATCAGGAAACCCGAAGCGACGCCCATATAGCCAATCCAAGTATATTTTTTGGATAGTGCTATATATGCACCGACTGCGCCCTGCCCAGTCTTGCGGCCAAGCGCCAATTCACCGAGCATAACTGCAAAGCCAACAAATGCAACAAGCAAGAGATAGATAAGCAAAAAGGCAAACCCGCCGTTCATTCCCATCTTATATGGGAAGCCCCATATGTTGCCTAAGCCGACGGCTGAACCTACTGCAGCCATTATAAAGCCGATTTTAGATTTCCATTGATCTCTTTGTTGTTCCATGCAAAAATTCCCCCCAGTTCTTTGTGATGGTACGTAGATACAATAATTGCTTGCGGTGGTTAACACTAAAAAAACACATTACCCGGTTGAGAAACACTTTAACAATCGATTCTTAAGCTAAATTAAATTCTTTATTCTTGTACAATAGCAGGAATTACCGCAAACCTCATTGTATTACGCCCTGCAGTATAGAATATATTATCCAAACAAAAAAAGCAAGCTGAATTATTTAAATATATAATCTAACCCAATACCCCCCATAATGTGGGCATTGATGAAGGATTTTGAAATGCTTTTACATCCTTATTGAGCCAAACAATATGCGTTGCGTCTAGGGTTATATGCGATTTATGTGCAATATTCAAACTGTTGGTTAATTGTTATAACTTCTGTATTGTTAAGTGCTTCTTCAATTGCTTCGCAATAATTAAGCTGCGCTTCGCTTTCGCGCAGTTTGCTTAACACAGGCCGCGTGAGCGGGTGCTTAGGAACGAATACCGTACAGCAATCTTCATAAGGAAGTATGGAAGTTTCATAGGTTCCTATTCTTTTAGCCCATTCTATTATTTCCTGCTTATCAAACCCAATAAGCGGCCTTAAGACTGGCATTTCTACGGCATCTGTTGTTACAACAAGGCTTTCCATTGTTTGGCTCGCTACCTGGCCTATGGCTTCGCCTGTTACGAGAGCTAAGGCGCCCTCCGAACTTGCAATTCGCTCTGAAATGCGCATCATCATTCTTCGCATCATAAGCACAATTTCGTTTGGGCGGCATTTTTCGTGAATTAAAAGCTGTATTTGAGTAAATGGCACAAGATGCAGGCGTATTTGGCCTGTATAAACTGAGAGAATCTTTGCGAGAGCCTCGACTTTATCCCTTGCTCTTTCACTTGTATAAGGGGGGCTTAAAAAATGAACTGCACAAAGAGTAACCCCGCGTTTAGCAACAAGAAAGCCGGCAACAGGGCTGTCAATACCGCCGGAAAGTAGAAGTGCAGCATGTCCGTTGCTGCCAACAGGCATACCGCCTGCACACTTGATTTCACGTATATAAAGGAATGCGCGTTCTCGCACTTCCACGCCCAAGCGCAAACTTGGGGTGTGTACATCTACACTAAGCATTGGGTAGCGGGCGAGCAATAGCGCGCCCAGTTGGCGATTGATTTCATCCGAATTCAGCGGGAAGCTTTTATCAGCTCGCCTTGCAATAACTTTGAAGCTTGTCCTGCTGTTTTCTTTAAGCTCGTTAGA
Organism: uncultured Oscillospiraceae bacterium; assembly: GCA_964461335.1. Taxonomy (GTDB): domain Bacteria; phylum Bacillota; class Clostridia; order Christensenellales; family CAG-138; genus JAKJBL01. The sequence continues at coordinate 19,119 of CAYWTY010000011.1, read as the reverse complement.
TAATAGTGAGTATGCTGCCTCTACAATTGCATCCCAACTTGCATCAACAAAAAGCGCAGGGCTAACTGAATGAATACCGAAAACCTTTTTAAGCCTGCTAATTGCTATTTCAATTTCTTTAGGCTTAAGCCCATACACATATATTCTGCCCTGTGCCTTCTTAACAACTGCACCCAAATCAGAAAGCGCAGTCTTTATTACTTCTATAAGCTTGCGCTCGAAAAAGGGCCTATTCAACCCTTTTAAATGAATCTCAGCATATCTTACCAGTAGTACCCATTCGATTTCAGGCATCTTTTTATTAAACCCTTTCTGTACTCTTTTATTACTTTCTTTTAAACCTTCGCAAATCAGCGACAAGCTCGTTTAGTATTTGAGCTGTTTCGTCCATCTCATTAAATGTATTATAAGGGCAAAGGCTAAACCGTATAGCCCCATCATGCCGCTCACCTGTTATTCCCATTGCATGCAAAACTCTATTGTTATTCTTTTTGCGTGACGAACAAGCAGAACCTGTAGACACAAGAACTCCTCTTTCTGCAAGTGCATGAAGCAATACCTCCCCACGCACCCCCAAGAAGGATGCATTCAAAATGTGCACAGCTCCGTTTTGAGGCTCAGGTCCGTTTATAACAGTCTCTTTTATGCTTTTAATGTTCGCTGCTAATCGAAGCTTGCATTCTTGCATGTTGTTGAGCCATTCTTCCTGATGCTTGGTATATTCGGATAGCGCTTCGCCCATCCCAAGTATCCCTGGTACATTTGTTGTTCCAGAGCGCAGCCCTCGCTCCTGCCCTCCCCCCAAAAAACCGCCTGAAAAGGGAACTCCTTTGCGTAAATAAAGCGCACCAACCCCTTTTGGCCCATTAAATTTGTGCCCGCTTATTGAATACATATCGCATGGCATCTTGCTAAAAGGAAGTTTGCAAAAGGACTGAACCCCATCTACATGAAACAGCGCCTGAGGCGCATACTTATTTATGAGTTTATATGCCTGTTCAATATCGTTTATTGTGCCAACTTCGTTATTAACATGCATCATTGAGACAAGTACTGTATCTTCGCTAAGCAAAGCCTCTAATTCATCAAGCTTTGCTGCCCCGTTCTCATCAACACCAATATATTCAACCTTTTTATTGCTTGATGCAAAGGAGCGGAATACTTCAAAAACAGAAGGATGCTCTACAATTGTTGTAATGAATTGCACAGGGTTGCGTCTAGCCTGCATGGAGCCCATTAGCGCAATATTGTTTGATTCGGTGCCACCGGATGTAAAAATAATTTCAGAAGGTTTAGCCAAGAGCACCTGCGCAAAGCTAGTTCGCACTTGCTCAACCCTGCGTTCAATTAGTACAGCGGGCTGATAAGCGCTTGAGGGGTTAAAGTATAATTCAGTTAGGCAACTATTTATGGTTTCTGCAACAACAGGAAACGGCTTCGTTGTTGCACTATTATCGAGATAAATTAACATGTTTCACTCCAGTATTCCTTCGTTGCTAAACCCAATCAATTCAATTATGTTCAACTTCAGTAAAAGCAACCTCATACAGAAGTTTATACTCAACCTGTTAAGAGGGCTTAAACGCTTAATTATTATAGCATGACAAGGCCTATTATTAAATATAACTGTTATTTTGGTTAAGCCTAAAAGTAAACTGCTGTTTAAGGTATGCCTACACTTAAAAGTTTAAAACGCTTTGCGCTTTTTCCCCAAATTCAAGCTAGCATTACTTGACGTTAACAGCCATATGCTTTATGCTATGTAGGGATTTTAGCTAAGTATATTGTGTTGAATTGGGGTATTCCCATTGAGTTTTCTAGAGCTTGCGTTAATTGCCATAGCGCTTTCAATGGATGCGTTTGCGGTCTCTATAACAGAAGGTGTCCGTATGCCCGTCCTCAGGTACTCACACGCATTAAAATCAGCATTTCTATTTGGTCTATTTCAGGCATTTATGCCAATCCTGGGTTATTTGGCTGGCAATTCTGTTCATTCTTTCATTGAAAGTATCGATCACTGGGTAGCCTTTGCATTACTCGGCTTTATCGGTATCCGCATGATATTCGAAGCCTGCAGCCCTAATAAATGCGACACACAGCCCAAATGTCATTCAAGTTTTAAGGTTTTGTGTATTCTTTCACTTGCAACAAGCATAGATGCACTTGCAGTGGGAATTAGCCTCGCAATCCAGCATGCAAACATCTTGCTCTGTGCTGCTGTCATTGGGGCAACAACATTTGTAATTAGTTTTATGGGGGTTGCATTGGGCCGTAAGTTAGGCTGCGTATTTCAAAAGAAGGCTGAAATTGGCGGCGGGTTAGTATTAATCGGCATTGGATTAAAGATTCTGCTCGAACACATCTAAGGTTAAACAGTAAGTTCGTCTTTAATTTTAAATTCACCGTGGCTTTCAAGTAAAGGCTGGATCGTATGCGTCAAAAAGTCATTGACTTGTTCGGGTGCACGCCCGACATAGCAAATAGGCTCAAGCAGTTTAAGAATTTCATCATATGTCAACGGCAGCCTATCATCACAGGCAAGCCTCTCGATAAGATTATTATCTGCACCTTCTTCTTTCATTTGCTCAAGTGCCTGCATTGAATGCACGCGGATTATTTCATGGATTAACTGCCTATCCCCTCCCCTTTTAACTGCTTCCATAAGCAGGTTTTCTGTTGCAATAAAAGGCATTTGAGCATTAAGGTTCTTCTTAATTACAGCTGGGTAGACCTTGAGATTAGAAGAAATATTTATAAGTAAATTAAGTATAGCATCTACTGCCAAAAAGCTCTCGGGTAAAGATATCCTTCTATTTGCCGAATCGTCCAATGTTCGTTCGAGCCATTGCGAGGATGCAGTCAATGCGCCGTTTTGTGAGTTGACTATTACATACCGTGCAAGCGCACAAACGCGTTCGCTGCGCATTGGGTTACGTTTATACGCCATAGCAGAAGAACCTACTTGCGACATTTCAAAAGGTTCTTCAACCTCATGCAAATGTTGAAGCAGCCTAAGGTCTGTTGCAAATCGATATGAACTTTGCGCTATTGAAGACAATGTGTTCAAGATTCTCGAATCCACCTTGCGCGGATATGTCTGCCCAGTAATTGGGTAGCTACCCTTCATTCCGAACTCGTGTGCAATCATTTCATCAAGACGCAAAACTTTTGAATGGTCGCCATTGAATAGAGATAGAAAGCTAGCCTGTGTGCCTGTTGTGCCCTTGCTTCCAAGCATAAGAAGATTATCTTTGGTAAATAACAACTCTTCCAAATCCATAATATAATCTTGCATCCATAAACACGCACGTTTGCCGACAGTAACTGGTTGTGCGATTTGGAAATGTGTATACCCAAGAGTAGGCAGCGAACTGTACTTTTCTGCAAAGCCTGACAGCCTTCCAATAAGAGTGAGGAGTTTCTTTTTTAAAAGATTAAGCGCTTCATTGTAAATAAGTATATCTGCATTATCGGTTACATAGCAGCTTGTAGCCCCCAAATGGATAATGCCTTTTGCTTTTGGGCACACAAGCCCAAAGCCATAAATATGCGCCATGACATCGTGACGTATCTCTTTTTCCTTCTGTGCAATAGCGGCTTCGTCAATATTGTCTATATTTGCTATTAGCTCATCTACTTGTTCGCTTGTAATTGGCATACCGAGTGCCATTTCAGCCCTTGCGAGCGCAACCCATAGTTTGCGCCAAGTAAGCGTGCGCCTATGTGGCGAAAACAGCTTAAGCATTTCTCGTGTCGCATATCTGCTGACTAAAGGACTTTGGTAAACATCCTGCATAAACAGGCTCCCCTCCTAAAGCATTGGTTAACGGACAATTAAAGCTTCCCTCTCAGGGCCTACGGAAACATATTTAATCGGGCATTCGAGTGCATTCTCAATATAATGGACATAATCCTGCGCTGCTTTTGGTAATTTGCTAAACAGCCTTACACCGCTGATATCCTCCTGCCAGCCCGGTAAAACCTTGTATACAGGCGCAGCTCCATCGAGTAAAGGGGTATATGGAAAGTCGCTAATAACATTGCCATCTACTTCATAACCAACGCATACAGGTATGCTATCCATATATGAGAGCACATCTAATTTAGTAAACGCAATGCTTGTAACCCCCTGAAGGCGTGCACCATAGCGTGTTGCAACAACGTCAAACGGCCCTACCCGTCTTGGCCGCCCAGTTGCAGCGCCAAACTCTAAACCTTCTGCTCTAAGTGCATCCGCTTTTGCGCCAAACCATTCTGAAACAAATGGGCCTTCGCCTACACAAGTTGAATATGCTTTAACAACACCAATTACTTGGTCTACACCTATTCCGGGCACACCTGCACCTAAAGGCGCATAAGCAGCAAGCGGAGATGATGATGATGTAAAAGGGTATATTCCAAGCTCTATATCTCTTAAAGCACCTAGTTGAGCCTCAAAAAGAATGTGCTTTCCTTCCTTGTATGCTTGGTGCAAGTATGCACCTGTATCAGAAATAAAAGGCTTAAGTGGGTTTCCGTATAAATCTATCCAGCTCATAATTTCATCAAAAGTATGGGGCGAAGCTCCATACATGCCACCGAGCATTAGATTTTTCCAAGTAAGCACATTCTTCAAATGGGTTTCCAAAACCTTTGGCAGCAGAAGATCCCCCATTTGGATGCCCTTTTTCTGGTATTTATCACTATAGACAGGGGCAATGCCCCGCTTTGTTGAGCCATACTTTGCGTCTTTTAGCCGTTCTTCTTCGAGTGAATCCTGCTCTTTGTGGAACGGAAAGACAATAATGCTGCGTTCGCTGATTTTTAGGTTAGATGCATTTATTTGTATTCCTGCAGCTTTAAGCTTTTCAATTTCACCGCAAAGGTGTTCAAGGTCGATAACTGTTCCATTACCAAGGATATTTACCGCAGTTGGGGTAAATATTCCTGAGGGAATCAGGTTTAAAGCAAATTTGCCAAGCTCATTTATAACTGTATGGCCTGCATTGCTACCGCCCTGATAGCGCACTATAACATCGTGCTGGCTGGCTAAATAATCAACCATCCGGCCTTTGCCTTCATCCCCCCAATTGACACCTACAATAGCACAGGTTGGCATAGTAACTCCTTGCTAAAATTCATTATATTTAGAGTGTTCCCTAACTAATAGTAACCCAACACTTGAACTGCGTCAATTTATTCTTGTCATTAAAGCTCTGCATCAGGACGCACTTATAGATTTTCAGCAAACTTTATAGTCATACGGATATAATGAAAGACAGCTTAATGTAGCTGCTGCTACACTTGCTTTCTCCATCAGACTATGTGTGACGTTCAAGTTGACTTAACAGAAACACTCAAGTATAATATTTTTGTTGCGGTAAGGGTTAAGCAAGCCATAGTTTAATGTTTCATCGGAGGGGAGGGATAAAGAAATGGAAATCCGTGTTGGAGAAAACGAATCTCTTGAAAGTGCTCTCAAACGGTTTAAGCGCAAATGTGCGCGTTCAGGCGTTTTGGCTGAAGTCCGTAAGCGTGAGCATTATGAAAAGCCCAGCGTAAAAAGAAAAAAGAAAGCTGAAGCAGCAAGAAAACGCAAATACTAGCATGTAATATATCCCATACCCCTGTACCAGTTTAACCAGCGCAACATAATGTAATAGCATATAATGGCACCCGGTTAGCAGCCGGGTGTTGTTTCTTTCTTGCGCCGCATACATTTCAAAAAGGGGGTAATCAAATGGGCTGTATTACAACATTCTCAGAAATGAGACACAAGGATGTCATAAACATATGTGATGGTGCTAGGCTTGGCAGAATCTGCGACCTTGAACTCGATGTAGATGAATGTATGGGTCAGCTGGTCGCTATTGTTGTTCCTGGACCATGCCGCCTTTTCGGGATCCTCAAAAGCGATGAAGAACTGGTTATTCCGTTTCATTGCATAACAAAGTTTGGGGATGATGTTATTCTCGTTAACATTCCACCAGCAAAAACTTAGCTATCTGGTATGCTAAACGCTTTCGTGTTATACTGCTTATAGCTTTTTATATATTCTCATAGTCGGGGGTTATATTATGAAATGCAGATTTTGCCCATGCACCGAAAGCAGGGTAATTGATAGCAGACCAACAGATGATGGTTCTTCAATTCGCCGTAGGCGAGAATGCATTTGTTGCGGAAAGCGCTTTACAACATATGAAAAAATCGAAGAACTGCCTATAATGGTGATAAAAAAAGACGGAAGAAGAGAACCGTTTGATAGTGAAAAGATTCTCACTGGAGTACGGCGTGCCTGCGAGAAAAGGCCGATTTCAGCAACAGAGCAGGATATGCTCGTTCAGAACATTGTTCGGGAAGTATTCAATTCTCTTGAGCAAGAAATTCCGAGCACAACTATAGGAGAATTAGTAATGCAGCGGCTAAAAGAGCTTGATGAAGTTGCATATGTCCGTTTTGCTTCTGTATATCGGCAGTTTAGGGATATAAACACTTTCATGCATGAACTCGAACTCTTACTGCGGGAAGAATAATGCTTGACTTCACATCAGTTTGGCAAAAACTCAATAGAGGATATACATACGAAGTTATAAACGGTATAGGTTTCTTTACACTCCCGTCTTTTAGTGCAACTGGGTTAGTACAGCATGGTTTCACTGCACGCTCTGGAGGTATCAGCCAAGGGCCTTATTCCACTTTAAACCTAAGCTTTTCGCGAGATGATGAGCCATATGAAACAGTGCTTGAAAACTACAGGTTGTTTGCGGATGCAGCAGAAATAGCCTGGGACTCTATGGTAATGGACACATTTGAACACGGAACAAATATAACGCGTGTGGGGAAATACCATAAGGGCGCCGGCTATTTGGCCCCTCCTCTGCTTCCTTGTGATGGGCTTATTACAAACGACCCTGAAATCACGCTTGTTACTGGCCATGCGGATTGTTTGCCGATTTATTTCCTAGACCCTGTACATTTTTGTATAGGGCTTGTTCATGCAGGCTGGAAAGGTACCCTAAACAAAATTTGCCTTCGGGCTATTGAGCTTATGCAAAAACACTACCAAACTGAACCAGCCCACTTATTCGCTGGAGTAGGGCCATGTATCTGCAAAGAATGTTTTGAAGTGGATTATGATTTAGGGGAGCGCTTTAATCGTGAATTCCCAGATATACCTTGTGTTTCTCCGGGAAAGGCAGGGAAAGCGCATGTTGACCTTTCAATGGCCACTGTAGCGCAATGCCTTGCAGCTGGTTTATTGCCAGAAAATATATCCTGCGTTGATGTTTGCACATTTGAAGACAAAGAACGACTCTTTTCTTACCGAAGAGATTGCGGCAATACAGGTGGGATGGCAGCTTTTATAAAATTGATTGATAACAGGCAATAGAGCTACCCAAACAGCATGCTGTTTCATTAAATTGGCGTATCTCCAGGTTAAGTTAAACAATTTCTGAAATATTTAAACTGACTAAAACTTTATTTGCAGAACTGTTAAACGCAACCTTCCTTGCAAGAGCTTCAACTATATGAAGACCCCTGCCTCGCTCTTCATCTGCGCTTGGAGGGCTGCAGTTCATTGGGCAAAAACCCTGCCCTGAGTCAGATATAAGTATATGCAGGCAATTATCACAAGCACAAATTGATGCTTGAAGCTCAACAGGTTTTTCCCCATGCTCAAGTGCGTTGCTGCACAGTTCTTGAAGAATCAACTTCAAATCATACCAATCTTCTTCATCAATATGCAATTGTTCAAGCACGTTTTTAAGCATTTGATAAATTATATTACGCATTTCCTCAGAAGTAGAAAATATGCCGGAAAAGCTCCACACTGGCATCCATCCTCGCTCTAGTGGTTTGGGCAAAAAGAAGTCCACCGAACTTACCCTAGAATACTAATCACCATTTAAGCGGCAAGTTAAACAGTTTAAATGTCTTTCAATAATAGTTCGCGCAGTTTGACAAGCACACGCCGCTCAAGGCGAGAAACATACATTTGTGATACACCCATTGCTTCTGCGACTGCTCGCTGACTTTTTCGGTGTACATACCTCTCAATTAAAACACCACGCTCTTCAACTGTCAGTTTGCTTAAACTTCTGTTAAAAAAGTCGGCGTTTTCAATATTTAAATACGCTTCTGATTCTGCTCCTAAAACATCTGCTAAGCTGCGGACGCCATCTTGGGCAGGTACAGTCTCATCAAGCGAGAGTATTTGCATATTTGTCTTTGCTTCTATTAATTCGTAAACATTATCAATACTTATATTCAATTCATCTGCTAATTCATTGGGTCGTGGTGCACGACCAAGACTATTAATATACTTTTCCTCAGTTTCGTAAAACTTCTTCATCATTTCTGTCATTCGCCTCGGGAGGCGAATAGTACGACTGCGATCCCTAAAATAGTTTTTTATCTCGCCAATTAATGAAGGAGTCGCGAAACTTCCGAATTTAATCTCTCGGGAACAATCAAATCGTTCAAGCGCTCGAATTAGGGCTAATGAAGCAACTTGAAACAGATCATCATAATCCACACCGCGGCCGACAAACTTCTTCGCTGCTATTTCTGCAATAAAAAGATAGTATTCCAATAATTCGTTACGAAGTACTAAACTCCTTGTTTCACAATATTCTTGAAGCAACGCCTCATGTCCGCTTGCATCAACCAATACATTGCACTCCTTCCCCGCTAGTTCTAAATGATGCACAATTACACAGGCAATGCTTTGTAAATATGGTATTCATTATCGTCGCCTAATTTGGTAAATACGACTTCATCAGCCAAAGCTTCTAACAAAAAGTTGGCGAATTCCCGCTCACGCTTAGCAAGCTTACTTTGATTTGTTGAGCGAAGAGTTACTGTTGCGTGAACCCCACGTTCTTCCCAAAAGGATACTCTTAGCAAGTCAACTGGGCTCGTTTCCGGCATAAGAAGAAGGCATGCTTCAGAAAGCGCAGTCTTGAATTCTTCAATTTCATCCAAATCAAACCCTGCGCGCCCTGCTATAGATGAAGCTACAAGCCGGACAGTTATAAGATATTCTGCTTTAGCAGGAATTGATAAATTGATAATATCCTTATTCATTTATCAACCTCGATTCTAAACGACTCTACAAGCCCTGTAATAACAAACAACTTATATATGCGAGGTTTCAAGTTTTTAAGCTCCAATGTGAAGCCTTCCGCCTCAAAATATTTAAGGAGTTTAACTAATGCACCCAACCCGATGCTATCTATAAAATCAAGCTCCTTACAATTGAACGCAATAGAAGCAGGATGCTTTTTAAAAGCTTCCTGAACTGCTGTAATAAACTCAGGCGCATGTTGAGCATCAAGGTCTCCATTCAATCTTGTTAACAATAAGTTGCGCTCAGAATCATAATGAGTTGAAATATGCATTTTGCCCCCTTGTTTAAGCAATGGTTAATTTATTTAAGCTTTAGCCCACATTCAGGACAACATGAATTGACCTCAGTCAGAAGAGCTCCGCAGTTTTCACAAACTGTAGGGCAAGTATTCTGTTTTGGCTGCATAGGTGTACCACATCTGTTGCAGAATTCATCGCCGATGCCAACTATTGCATCACAATTAAGACAATATTTAAGCCCCTTTTGGGATAGCAGCCTAATGTTACGGCTCTTTATTTGCTGTTCACAGTTAAGTATCTCTTGAATAATATCAGCATAGGGTCCGTCTTGTTCAGTTCTATTCGCTTCAAAATAGTTTCTGCCAAGCTCGAATTGCATATCTTCAATATTTGCCTGCAGCTTGCTTATTTCTGCATTTATTCTGGCAGCTTCAATTAGGCTAGCTGATTTTTTTGATGCGTTACCTGCAATATTGTCCAAACCTTTTTTGAAGCGTGATAAAACCCCCATCTTGAATCCTCCGTGAATCTTTAAATAATTATAACATTTGGGGTAACATGCTGCAATCTTAAACAAATTGGATTATATAATCATGCAAGTTTTGATATGCAATCTTCCTGACTTCATGTTCAGAAAACCCTGCATGTGAAAGAGCTTTTAACAGAGCAGGAAAGAATGAACTATTAGGAATATCTGTTGGATATTTTGTCATTCCGTCAAAATCTGAGCCAATAGCACAACAATCAACCCCGCCGATATTTGCAATATGAATGATGTGTTTTACAATGTCACTTATATCTGCACTATCTCTGCAGCATAGCTGCTTGAAAAAGAAGTTCACACCTATTACACCGCCCATTTTTGAGATTGCACGAATATGTGCATCTGCTAAGGAGCGGTTTGAATAAAATACACTTCTGGCATTCGAATGAGAAGCGAAGACCGGACGCTTTGCTAGAGAAAGTACATCATCAATACTATCATCATTTAAGTGAGATAAGTCCAAAGCTATTCCAATATGTTCCATCTCCTGTAAAACTTCCCGACCTAAGGCGCTCAACCCCTTACCATTCCTTTTAATTGCTGCACCTGCTAGTTCATTATTGTGGTTCCATGTTAAAGTCATTGCAGCTACCCCAAGGCGTTTTAACAAACGCAGTACGGCAAGACTTCCCTCTATTGCCTCACCACCTTCAATAGTAAGCACTGTTGCAATCTTACCGCTTTGGGGGTCAAAGCACTTAGTTAGTGGGGTAAACACTTCGTTTTGTTCAAGCATTCTAAAGTATGCATCAATCATTCCCAGGCATTGCTGTAGAAAAGGTATTTTTATTGTTCTGTCAATCCATGCTGCAAAAAACTGCAGGGCTACCCCCCCCTGCCTTAGGTAAGGTAAATGAATGGTTTGTTCATCACTTAAGGTTCTTATATCGTGGCTGCTATTCCACATGCTAAAGAGGAAATCGCAATGTGCATCAGCTATAGGTATCTGCATTTTCTGCCTCCCCAAATCATAGTGGTTATAAAGCAAGGATATGCACGCATGCATATCCTTAGCTCTCAGCCTTTCTCCATAAAACCACTATAAAACTTAGCCCAGTGTTATGCACCAGTCTATTTTGCGTAGTCGACTGTGCGTGTCTCTCGAATTACGTTCACTTTGATTTGCCCAGGATACTCGAGCTCTGCTTCAATACGCTTAGCTATATCCTTAGCAATAACAATTGTATCAGCATCATTAATACAATCAGGCTTAACAATAATGCGAACTTCCCGCCCGGCCTGAATTGCAAATGAAGTTTCAACCCCATCAAAAGAATTTGCTATTTCTTCAAGTTTTTGCAGGCGCTTAATATAGCTTTCAAGTGTTTCTCGGCGTGCACCAGGCCGTGCTGCAGAAATAGCGTCAGCTGCCTGAACTAGCACAGCTTCCACTGTCTGTGGTTCAACATCGCCGTGGTGCGCCATAATCGCATTAACAATTGCATTATTCTCACGATATTTCTTTGCAGCATCCGCTCCAATTTGAATATGCGGCCCTTCAACCTCATGATCTATTGCTTTACCTATATCATGAAGTAAACCGCCACGTTTTGCTAAAGTTATATTTGCACCAAGCTCTGCAGCCATTAATCCTGCAAGATGCGCGACTTCTATTGAATGCTTAAGGACATTTTGGCCATAACTTGTACGATATTTTAACCTGCCTAAAAGGCGTATAAGCTCATGATGCAACCCATGAACATCAACATCAAGTACAGCTTGTTCGCCTGCTTCTCTGATTTGGTTATCTACTTCGCGCTTTGCTTTATCAACCATTTCTTCAATGCGCGCAGGATGAATTCGGCCATCGAGTATCAGCTTTTCAAGCGCAATTCGGGCTACTTCCCTACGTACAGGGTCAAAGCCGGATAGTATAACCGCTTCTGGGGTATCGTCAATGATTAAGTCTACTCCAGTGGCGGTCTCAAGCGCTCTAATGTTGCGCCCTTCACGACCAATGATGCGCCCCTTCATTTCATCATTAGGCAATGGAACGACAGATACCGTTGCTTCCGCTACATGGTCAGCAGCGCAACGCTGAATTGCAAGTGATACAATATGCCTGGCGCGTTTATCTGCCTCTTCTTTTGTTTTTGCTTCGATATCTCTAAGAAGTAACGCGGCCTCGTGTTTAGCTTCACGTTCCACATTAGCAAGCAAGATTTCTTTTGCAGCATCCATGGAAAGGCCGGAGATAGTCTCAAGCTCCTTTAGTTGCCGTGTTCGCAATTCGCATACTTCATTCTCAGAAGCTTCTATGCCTGCTTCGCGTTCGCAAAGCGTCCGCTCACGTTGTTCCAAGCCTTCCTGTTTTTTATCAAGCGTTTCTTCTTTTTGAAGAATTCGTCTTTCAGAGCGCTGGAATTCATTACGCCTATCGCGAAGCTCCTTGTCGCTCTCACTCCGTATTCTAAATACTTCTTCCTTTGCTTCTAGTATTCTTTCTTTGCGCAACTCCTCCGCTCGTTTCTGTGCATCTTCAAGCATTTTGTTTACTGCTTCTTCAGCCTTGCCTGTCTTTGCTTCAGCAATATTCCGCCTGTAAAAATAACCGATAACCGTTCCGATACCTAAAGCAAGAATGGAACTGGCTATCGTAATAAACACCTCATTCACTAAGGCCAACCTCCAATTTATATAAAAAATGTAACCGAGCAAATGCTCGGCTTGCATCCTAGTAGTCCCCGTTAGTTCTCAAAAGATATATTAATTAATTTAATTAATGTACTACAAGTCTGCATTATTACTCATTTTGATTGTAAAACCTTTGGATGCTAATGTCAAGCAAGCGCAAATGCAGCTTGTCTTTCTCTAAACAAAAAGAAATGAGCTAATTAAGAAATCTTCAGCTTTACATTCTTTTGCTCTTGCCTAAGGAAAGAACTATTCTAAAAAATCCTTAAGTTTCTTTGAACGGCTAGGGTGGCGGAGTTTACGCAAAGCTTTTGCTTCAATTTGACGTATGCGCTCACGCGTTACTGCAAACTCACGCCCTACTTCTTCAAGCGTGCGCGCTTTCCCATCATCCAACCCAAAACGCAGACGCAATACTTTTTCTTCTCTAGGGGTTAAAGTATCTAATACATCAATAAGCTGCTCTTTTAAAAGGGTCCCCGCAACAACCTCAGCAGGTGCCGGCGCTTCTTCATCAGGTATAAAATCCCCAAGATGGCTATCCTCTTCTTCGCCGATTGGCGTTTCAAGCGAAACTGGTTCCTGCGCTATTTTAATTATCTCACGAACTTTATCCTCAGTAATTCCCATTTCTCGTGCAATCTCATCAGGCCGCGGGTCCCTTCCAAACTCCTGTAAAAGCTGCCTGTTCACACGAATAAGCTTATTTATTGTTTCTACCATATGAACCGGAATACGGATAGTGCGTGCCTGGTCTGCAATTGCACGAGTAATTGCTTGGCGAATCCACCATGTGGCATATGTTGAAAACTTGTAACCTTTGCGATAATCAAACTTTTCAACAGCTTTAATAAGGCCAAGGTTACCCTCTTGAATTAGGTCAAGAAATAGCATTCCTCTGCCTACATAGCGCTTTGCAATTGATACAACAAGTCTGAGATTGGCTTCTGCAAGCTGCTGTTTTGCATCTTGATCACCTTCCGACATCCGTTGGGCAATTTCAACTTCCTCAACAGCAGTAAGCAGCGGTACCTTCCCAATTTCCTTGAGGTACATTCGAACCGGGTCATCAATGTTAACCCCTTCTGGTGCAGCGGGTTCTGTTTCGATAGCTGTTATTTCTTCTGTGATATCTGCCGAAACTTCAATATCTTCTACAACATCAATGTTTAGGGCTTCTATTCGGTCATAAATAGCTTCTACCTGATCTTGGTCAAGCTCTTGTTCTTCGAGTGCATCCATTATCTCTTTGTAGGTCAAAACTCCCTTTGATTTGCCCTTTTCCAAAAGATCATTTATTTTTTTCATGTGGGACTCTCTAACTTCCAAGAGTATCCCCTCCTTTTCACTTGTATATACTACTCTAGGCGCAACTGCCTGCGCTCGTTATCCAATTTCATTATGTGTTGAGTTAATTCCAGCTTTTCTTCCAACCCAATCAAATCTGAACCTGCCTGTTTGCGTAAACTTAGTATTTGCGCTTCCAAATCTGCTAGGCTAATCCGCATCAGGCAATCACGTGCAAATTGTTGGGGGTTGGAAATAAGCACATCTTCATATAACACTTCTGTTATCAACTTAGCTTGCTCAGAAGTTAATTCACTCATGAGCATGACGAGATCCGGCTTCAGATTTTGCATATATGCCTTTTGTAACCCAAGTGCAAAATCTCTGTAGGCTTCAGTCGTGAACAAATCCTCAATTGTGCAAGAAACCACCAAATCCATAGTGTTGGGCGTTTGTATAAAAGTCCGCAGTAGCTGCAATTCTGCACGCTGTCTTGCTTCTAAAGCAAGTTCATGGTCGGGGCGAGCAACACTATGCTTCCTGTAATGCCTTGCTTTTGGTTCAGCTGCTTCACTAAGCTTGCTTTGGGCACTCAGCGCCTCAACCGATATGCCCGTACTTCGCGCTAGTGATAAAATATACCGCTCCTGCTCAACAGGCTGCAAAGAAGCAATAAAGCGACACCCTTCAATTGCATACTCCTGCCTCCCCTCCTCACTCTTAAGATCATAGCTGCACGCCATGCGCTCAAGTTTAAAGGCATTGAGGGAAAGTGCCTCGTCAACTAAAGCTCTGAATGCATCTACCCCTTGCTTTTTTATAAAATCATCAGGGTCTGAGTCGTCAGGCAGTAAAACTACACGCACATTTAAGCCTTCCCTTGCAAACACATCAAGCCCCTTAAGTGTGGCGTTCTGCCCAGCCGTATCACCATCGTAAGCTATATACACACTATTTGAATAGCGTTTAAGCAGCCGCACTTGATAAGGTGTAAGCGCTGTGCCTAATGAAGCTACTGCATTTGTTATTCCGGCTGAGTACAAACTTATAACATCCATATACCCTTCAACGATAATTACTTCAGGCGCTTTTATTCCCTTTAGCAGATTAATTGCATAAAGGTTCTGGCGCTTGCTATAAATTGGAGTTTCCGAAGTATTAATATACTTTGGTGCTTCATTATCAATTGAGCGTCCTCCAAAGGCTAGTACACGTGAATTTGCGCCTATTATAGGGAATATTACCCTGTTACGGTAAGGGTCATACACTTCTTGAGTTCTGGTGCTTTTTGCTAGCAAACCTGCCTCCAATAGATCATCCTCATTGAAACCAGAAGCTTTTATATGATTTAATAGTGCATTCCTAATATTCGGTGCAAAGCCAAGCCCAAATTTTTTTATAACTTGCGCTTTTAGACCCCGCTTTGCAAGGTATTTCCGTGCAGCCAAACCTTCGTCAGAAATTAGCTTTTCGTGAAAATACTCTGCTGCTACCTTACATACAGCATACAGCCGCTCCTTTTTTGCGCGTTCTTTTTGGAGCTCTGTATCATCAATTTCTTGGGGTAGTTCCATTCCTGCTCGCTGTGCCAGCAGTTGAACTGCTTCAGTATATGGAAGATGCTCAATGTCCATAACAAATTGTATTATTCCGCCACCAGCTCCGCAGCCGAAGCAATAGTATGCCTGCTTGTCCGGTGAAACAGTAAATGACGGCGTCTTTTCGTTATGAAAAGGGCATAAGCCCCAGAGCCTACTGCCTTTAGCGCGCAAAGACACATAAGATGAAATGATAGACGCAATGTCGCTTTTAGATAGCAGCATTTCCATCCATGTATCATTGTAGAGCGCCATTTCGCTTTTTAACCTCCTCAAACCCAATTAAGTATTCTCTATCTGCTGCTTGATTCCTGCTTTTTATACAAATTGAGTCTTTATTTGCATTTGCAAATTGCAGCTTATGGCCATGTTCTTGGCACGAACAGGCGTTGATATTCGTCAATAGCATAGCGATCTGTCATGCAGGCAATCCAGTCTGCTGCAACACGTTCGCATCCGTCATCATTTATATTTTTTACAAATTCTTTTGGCAGCTGCCCAATATTCGAACAAGTATGCTCGTACAAGGCGCGGACAACATGTTTCGCTTTACCTTCTTCACGTTTTGCACTTGTATTTAAATAAACTCGCTCAAACATAAAGTCTCGTAATTCGTTAAATGCTATATCCACTTTGTGTGACATTCTTACCCAAGGTTGCATAAAGCTTTGGTTAACAACATCTCTAATCAATAAGTTTATCCGCTCTCCGTGGCTTGAACCAAGCACATCCAGAGTGTTCTTAGGAAGGTCGTCAATCAGCAGAATCTTGGCACGAACAGCATCATCTATATCGTGGTTCACATAAGCAATGCGATCAGCAATGCTGACAACACATCCCTCCAAGGTTGAGGGTGAAGCATTTTTATTATGGTTTAGTATTCCATCTCTTACCTCATAGGTAAGGTTAAGGCCAGCGCCATCGTTCTCAAGCTTTTCAACAACCCTAAGGCTTTGCTGATTATGCTCAAAACCGCCAGGTACAATTGCTTGAAGCACCTCTTCGCCAGAATGGCCAAAAGGAGTGTGGCCCAAATCATGCCCCATAGCAATTGCTTCTGTCAAATCCTCATTAAGTCGCAGAGCGCGTGCAATAGTACGTGCAATCTGGCCTACTTCAAGCGTATGAGTTAAGCGAGTTCGATAATGGTCGCCAAGCAGAGAAAGAAATACCTGAGTTTTATGCTTTAATCGCCTAAAGGATTTGCAATGTATTATACGGTCGCGATCACGCTGGTACACCGTACGCATTTCACATGGGGCAATCTCCTTTTCCCTCCCCTTACTGTTTATAGAAAGCTGTGCGAATTGCGATAGATATATTTGTTCTTTTTCTTCGGTAAACTCTCTATATCGTTCTGCACAAAAACCATTCAAGCTTATTACTCCCTCCAAATAAAAAAGTGTATCTATATTATATAGATACACCGTTAAAGCAAAGAATCCTTGTTTTCTCGAAGGAAAGTGCTATTGCGACTGAATTTTCTTATCAGTTAGCTGTTTAATCCAAGTTTCTGCTGATGCATCGCTTGGCATTTGCCAACCAAATCGCGAAGAAAGATTTACTATGCCGACTGCCGGAAAATCAGGCATACAGGAACGCTTAAACTGCTGGGAAAAGAAACGACTGCAAAATAGTTTTAGCCAATGCCGAATGTTAGTTTCTACATACTTCCCTTCAAACGCATAACAGGCCAAACGCAGAATCTTTTCAGGAGAAGCCCCCCAGCGCAGCATGTGATATAAAAAGAAATCATGCAATTCATATGGTCCTATTATTTCTTCAGTATTCTGTGCTGATGTTCCGCTTTGTGGCAGCAGTTCAGGGCTTACCGGAGTATCCAGTATATCAAGCAGAATATCTTTTAATTCATCAGGCTTGCTAATTTGTGCGAGGTTTTGAATTATACTGCGTATAACTGTCTTTGGGACAGAGGCGTTAACTGCGTACATTGACATATGGTCTCCGTTATATGTTGTAAAACCGAGTGCAAGCTCTGACAAATCACTTGAACCTACAACAAGGCCACCCGTTTGATTTGCAATATCCATCAACACTTGAGTCCGTTCACGCGCCTGTGCATTCTCATAAACAGCATCAAAGCTATCGGATAAGTGGCCGATATCTCTAAAATGTTGTTTGACAGATGAAGTAATATCAATTGTTCTTACAGTTACGCCTAAATAATTGCATAGAAGTTCAGCGTTAAGTTTAGTCCGTTTGGTTGTGCCAAAGCAAGGCATTGAAACTGCAATAATATCTTTTAAAGGATGTCCGGCAAGAGCAGAGGCTTTAATTGCAACAAACAACGCAAGAGTTGAATCCAACCCGCCGGAGACGCCCAAGACCAAGGTCTTGCATTTAGTATGTTCCATTCTTTTCTTAAGCCCGTGTGCTTGAATATGTAGAATTTCTTCACTTCTAATTTGGCGCTGTATCGAGTCTTCGGGTATAAATGGTAATGACGAAATTACGCGCGTAAGAGACGTCTTGCTAATTTCTAAATCAAAATATATTCTCGCGTACTCATGTTGAGGTTCTATTGGTCCACCATCAAAAAAAGAATTTTTCCGGCGTTCGTAAGCAATCCGCTTGCAGTCAACTTCAGAAATCAAAATAACAGGCACAGAAGAGAATGGTTTGTTTTCTGCAAGCACAGTACCTATTTCAGAGATAATATTGTGCCCTGCATAAACTGCATTCGAAGTTGACTCTCCCTGGCCTGCTTCTGCATAAAGGTATGCGCAACAGAGTCTGGCGCTTTGGCTTTGCATCAATTGCAGACGCCTTGCTTCCATCCCGATTATTTGAGCGCTTGCACAAAGGCTTAGTATTATAGTTGCACCTTGAAGCGCCAGGTTTACAGATGGCGGAAATGCAGCATAAATATCTTGCGATACCTCTATACCAATTACAAACTCAGGCATTGCCCTAGAACAAAAAAGCTGATTTGTTCCGAAAGGCGCTGCATAATTACCTATTTTTATTTCTGCAATTTTCTTTGGCGCTGCTGAAAATTGGCAAGTTTCTCTTGAAACCAGGCCTCTTATATAAGCCTGAGGAACAACCCCTAATAAGCTGCCGTTTTGGAATAAAGCCGCACTATTATACAGTCCACCGTTAAATCTTAGCGGCGCTCCAACAGCAATAAGCATATTGGAACCAAGGCTTTCTTTTATAAGGGAAGAAAGTTCAGCTTCGGCTGAATCGAGAAGTGTTCCTTGGTAAAACAAATCTGCACAAGTGTAGCCTGTAAGGCAAAGTTCCGGAAACACCAGCAAATGAACTTCTGCTTGTGCTGCAATCTCGATTAGCTGCCTTATACTGTTGGCATTAAAGCTGCAATCACCAACGCTGATTTCGGGTGTGCAGACAGCAGCTTTTATAAAGCCATGGTGCATCTTTTCCTCCTAATTTCAATGCGCAAATATGTGCTTGAGATATCGCTATATATGTAGCTTTCTCTTAACTATAGCTTAAAATTCACCATCTTGGGTTTTGCTATGGAATGAACATAAATGGTACTAAAATTACGTACCAAGCGGGTATTCTTAAAGCTCTCTAAGCGTTTCAAGCAAATCTTCAAAAGGGCATACTAATCTTTCGACTAAAGGATGAAAATAAAACGCACAAACATGTTCGCAAGCACCTGAACAATCGAATTCTTCGCCTGTAGCGGACCAAAGAAGAACCTTGCGTTTATATGCA
>CAYWTY010000010.1:2755-33190 GCA_964461335.1 uncultured Oscillospiraceae bacterium | reverse complement strand
AAAAGCATGATTTTTAACTATCGAATAAGCTAATCTTGCGGCTTTTGCTTCAATAGTTTTATATAATGATGTACTATCGAATGTTTGAAAAGGGGTATTTACAGCAGACTCCAGCGCTCCTTCGTCACGAATGCCCTCCAGCCCCCCAGTTTCTGCAATCACAAAACTGTGAATCTGTTTAATATGCTCAACAGATAAGCGCTTCATTTAGCAAGCTCCTCAAAAGCAAGGCGGTTTTTAGCAAGAATACGATTAGCAACAGCTTCTACCTCTTCATTATCAGCCAGACTTTCTTTCTGAAATTGGCTGAATTCCAAAAGAATGTAGCGGGGCACGTTATTTTTTAGAATGATGGCAGCTCCGCTCTCATCAACAAGCCGCGCAACACGCGAAAAGTTCTGATTGGCTTCTGTAATTGATACAAGGTTATCTGTGTTTATTTGCATAATTAACACCTCCTGCTTATATTATATGCATTATTAGGATAAATACAACCTAATCTTAAGAGCCAATATATTAGCGCTGGTTGTATTACAGCGGTAATAGTTATAGTCTCCCTTGTAAAATGGGATTGCATCCATAATTGACATACAGCCCAAAAAAGCCGGCTGCCGAATGCAATAATTTCGGAAGCCGGCTTTTGAGTTTTTGTTTTAACCTGTTAAGCTATATATGCGTTAAGGGAAAGGCGAATACACCCTGCAAAGCAAAAACAGGCACACCGCCTGTTTTACTTCTGCCGTTTTCTGCGCTTGCCTTATTCCTGCTTAAAGCTGATTTTCGGGGCATTAGCAGCAGACCTGTTTGCAACTGCAGTTTCTTCGAGAAGTTCCCGCCTGAATATGCGCGTATCCTTTGGCGCATGAATTCCTAAGCGCACCCTGTCGCCATCAATTAAAACAACCTCTACTATAACATCATCGCCAATTGCAATAGCCTCGCCTGTTTTCCTAGAGAGCACTAACATCAGCTGCACCCCCTTGGAGCTTTTTTATAATTGCATCGTATATGGGGTATTTTACAGGCAGCTCAGCAGCGTCTATAAGAAGCTGCTTCCCAAGCCCTTCTTTTAGGTTTACAATAATCGGTGCTGCAAGGTTAGCAGTCATTTCTGCAAGTTCGTTAGGTACAACTACAACATTAAGTATTAACAAATCGTTTTTGTCTTTAATGTGCAGCCCTTCAAGCTCGTTTTCGCGTATTTCGATGTAATAATCGTCAAGCAGTTCAAACGGGATTATTACAGGCAGTGATATATGCTTGTTCTCTGTTGACTGCAGCCAATAAAGGGGTTTTGTTTCGTTTATTTCGAGGATTATAAAACTGTTAAGCTCCTCAAAGCCCGGTAGGCCTGAAGGAAACTCTATAAGCTTGCTTTCATTAAGCTCAAAATCACCGAATCTCGCTGTTTCTATTAACATGGGTTCCCTCCAAATTTGATTTCCCAGCTCTATTATATATCATGGCTTACCCTTGTGCCTATAGGGTTTGGAATATTTTCAACATTTACCCTAATTTGCACGAGAGGGCGGTTCTTAAGCCTGACTTCTATTGCATGTGGCTCGCATTCTATGGTAGGCATAAAGGAGTCGTCCCATTCGAGGCGCAGCACAGGGCTGGTCCACTCTATTGAGCAATACCCCGGGTCCCACTCTATATGCGCCTTTTCCTCAGGCATAAGGCCTATATTAAGCTCAGGCATATCCCTAACTGTAACAGAAACAGCTGCTTGCGCTATTGCGTTCGGGTTATTGGCATTTTTAAGCATATCACCGCGTTCAACAATTGCTGCTGTTGACTCAAGCGAGTGCTTTTTTGCATTGAGCGCATCTTCTTTTGTTTTTTTCACAGGGCTTAGCTTGCCTGAGGAGGCATGCACAGCACTCCAGTCAACGCTAAACTCAGGCATCTTCCGTTCAACATGCATTTCAGGCATTTCATGCTTAGCGCTGAAAGTAGGCTTGTTGTTTTGAATAGTGAGCTTTGCAGGGTGAGAGATAATCTCAATTACTGCGCGCTCAGTATGAATATTAAGTGCATTCATTGCAATACCTCCTTTCGCGCTACCTTAAGTAGTCCAGTAAAGTTGGCTGGAGTATGTTCGAGCCAACCTTTAGTGCAAAGAGATAAACTGACTCTGCCATTTTATACTGCATAACTGCTTCTGCCTGGTCAGTATCTTCTACTGCGGATTTTATGCCGGTAAAGTTAAGCTCATCTTCTGCATATCTGTTTTCGAGCAAATCGAGCCTTGTTGACTTACCGCCGATTACTGCAAGCTCTGCTAAAACATTCTCCTGGGCGCTTAAAAGCCGCTCTATATACCCTGAGGCATCTTGTGCTGAGCCGTTTTCAAGCGCATCATAAAGCCCGTTTAGCATATGGTAAATATTCTGCTCACCTGCGCCTAAAAATTCAACTCCGTTTAGCGATGCTTCAATTGTAATATCAAACCCTATTTCAAAGCTTAGAGTTTTTGCAGCTTCATCGTCAAGCTCTAAAGATGCGACTGTTGCGTCTATACCATTGAAGTTTAATGTACCTGTAAGAGGGTCAAGCGCAAAGGGCGCCTTTGAAGTGTTGTAGCCGCCAAATATGTATTTGTCGCCCACCTTTGTATTGCCAAGCATAAACACATGGTCGCGCAGCTGCTTAACCTCTTCTGCAATAGCGCGCCTGTCGGATTGGCTTAGGGTACCTGTTGAGGCTTGTAAAGAGGCTTCATATGCTGACTGTAGCACGCGGTTAAGCTCATTAAGCGCCCCCTCTGTGTGCGAGAGCCAAGCTTTTGCAGTATCCACGTTTTTTTGATACTGCGTGAGCCTTCCGAGCTTTGTGCGCACCTGCATACTGCTCATAACGCCAATCGGGTCGTCAGAGAGCTTGGTAAGCTTGTTGCCCGTAGCAAGCTGGTTATGGTATCTGTCCAGCTCGGTCAGGTTGTTGTTCAAATTCTTAAGATATGAATTTGAAATCATTGCGTTTGTTATGCGCATAAACTCTCCTTTCAGCTTGTAAAAAGCTACCCCTAAGCGCCCAAGGCACCTTTACCTGCCGACAAGGCCTGTGCCATTAATGAGCTTGTCAAGCGCCTCATCTATTGCGTTAATTACGCGTGAGGCTGCTGAAAACATGTGCTGATATCTCATCATTACAACCATTTCTTCATCAATCGAAACTCCTGAAACCGACTCGCGCCTAGTCTCTAAATTGTTTACGACTGCCTGCTGGCCTGTGAGCATGCTCTTTGAGCGGCTGCTCTCAATTGCTATTTCAAGCACAACGCCTTTTAAGAAGGACTCAAAGCTTGCGCCTTCGAGCATATTTTCAGCGCTTGTAAGCGCAGCAAGGCTCAGCGCGTTTAAGTTGTTGCCAAGCTCCGGGTTGCTTGAAGAGTTATCAATAAATGTGTTGCTTCCCGCAAATTTATATACATCGTTTATTACATCTAAGCTAAGGCTAAAGTTGCCTGCATTTAAAGCGGAATAATCAGGCTGGCCAAATGCATCAAGCGGAACAGAGAACATCCGCACACCTGTTTGTGAGGGTGTTGCGCCATGGGGTATTGTGTAGCCTGCTTCATGGGCTATGTTAAACTGCTCTGCAAGCCCCCTTGCGAGCTTATTCAGGTTGTTTATAAGGTGAGGTATGCCAATGTCAGTTGCACTGTTGCCATCGCGCAGCTCCTTGTACGCGTAGAGCTTCCCGCTTTTATATTGGAGCTCAAGGGGTGCGCCTGTGCCATCGTCAGTGCCATCTATGCAGAGCCTGTAAAACCCCGGTGTGCCAGTGACTGCGCCCACTTGGTCAGCTATTGTTGTAAGCGAAAAATAATCCGTATGGCTCACGAGTAAGTCCCCGCCTGCAGAAACAGTAAGCTTAGCTGAAGAATCCTCGTAATATTCTATTTCAAGATACTCGCTTAGTTCATCAAGGAGCAGGTTGCGTTTATCGCGCATATCGTTTGAGCGCTCCCCGCCAAGCTCGTAAGAGTATATGCTCTTGTTATAGGCTGCGATTGTTGAAAGAATGCCTGTAACATGTTCGGATGCCATTTTAAGCGACTCGTTCATTACAGACTGCTGCTCAGAAAGCTGTTTATAATAGTGGTTGAATGACTCTGTAAGCTTAATTGCGTTTTGCTGCACATCTGTTCGGATTTCCTTGCTTACAGGATCCTTTGAAAACTCCTGAATGCTGTTGAAAAACTCAGCAAGTGTGCCGGATATGCCCCGGCCGCGGACTTCGTTAAATATCGCTTCTATATATTCAAGCTCGTCAGTTCTCGTTGAAAAACGCCCCACATCTGAATATTCCTGCCGCAATGCACGGTCTATATAAGAGTTTCGAAGCTGGTCAACTGCTTTAATATGCGCGCCTGCGCCTATTCCGCCTTTTTGCAGCGGTGCATAGCGGCCCGAAAAATCAGCTGCATCAAGCGCAACTGCTGTAATCCTTTGGCGGGTGTAGCCAGCTGTGCTTGCGTTTGCAATATTATGCCCTGCTAAATTTACAGCCTTCTGGCTGATAAAGATAGCGGATTTTGCGATTTCAAGCCCATAAAACGACATAATGCTTCACGCTTCCTTGTCAATAAGTGTTCGTTTCTCGCCCTTGTGCAGCTTAAGCTGCCCTGTGCTGCAATATGTTCCGCCTATTGGTGAAGTCTCAGTGAGAAGGTCAAGGCAGAACGTAGTGTATTGAAGTTGAGTTTGAAGCAGTTTTTGGTTTAGCGCGTTTACTAAACTCAACTCCTGCACAAGTTCTCTGTATCTAACCCCGAGCTCTTCCATTTGTTCCCGCTCATTTTGGGGCAACGTTTTAGTTATATAATCAAAATCGACCCTGGTGCAGCCTTCTTCAGCTTGCTTGGCAAAAAGGGCTTCTCTGTTTAGAGCTGCGCTTTTAAGCCTTACAAGAGACTCGCTTTCATGCTTAACGAGTATATTAAGCTCATCCAAGTCGTTGTTTACTAAAGCTTCCTTCTTTTGTATTGCATACTGCAAAAGGCTTATGTAAATTTCCATTTCACCTTTTACAGCGCAAACAAGTTCTCCAGCACAGTTTTCCAAACCATTTACCTCCATACAGAGCTGCTTATGGCGCTATTTATCGAGTATCTTATCTGCAATTTTATGAGCAGGCACGAAATAGGTCTGCTGCTCAATTTGGCTTTTAAGCTCCGCTATACGCTCGCTTCTTGCTGCTTCAGGCTTTGAAAACGCCTCTTTAACAGTTTTGAGAGTTGCAGAGAAGGTTTTTGCGCCTTGGGAGATTTCTGCATTATCCACCCCAAGCTTGCCTGTTGGTGTTTTAAGCTGCACGTTTCTTGTGCACATATACGAGCTGTAAAGCTCCTTTGGGGGAATTGAGTTGATCCGCATATTATCACCGCCTTTAGTTAGTCATCGCCGTATTTTAAATGGAGTTTGCCAGGCCCGCTTCTTAAGCTGCTCTTTTGCTTAGGCTTTTGGTCTTTCTTTTCGGGCATTACTACTGTATCAAGCATTGTTGAGAGTCTTTCTTTGCAGGCGCTGCAGAGCCTGCCTGAGGTTATAGGGTTTTTACATTGTTCGCATTTTATATACTCGCTTTCTTTATTAAGCGAAAGCCGCTCTTCTTTTAAAAACGAGAGTATATAACTTTCCTCTACACCTGTATTTTTAGTTACTTCGAGTATACCAGCATCAGGGTGAGCGTAAAGATAATCCCTCACTTGCCGGAAATAGCCGTCAACCTTCTCGCTGCATTCAAGGCAAAGATCGCCTCCAAACGAGTGAAATAGTTTATTACAGTCTTTGCATTGCTTAACTTGTATGCCCAACCTTTTGCCTCCACATTAGTTTGTGCGCATGTTGTTTGCCATTGCATGCATTTCATCAACTGTTGTAAGCGCCCTTGCAGCAAAGCTAAACGCTCTTTGGCTGCGTATGAGCTTTGTCATTTCCTCGCTTAAGTCTACATTTGAGCTTTCAAGGAACCCCTGCTGGACTTCTGGCGCTTCTATTTGCTCTGCTTTACCGGATGCATCTGTTTCCATGTAGCAGTTCTTCCCCATAGCCATAAGACCGCCGTTGTTTTTAAACGATACAATTCCGAGCGTTGCAAAGGGTTCATCTGTGCCTATTGCTAAGCTGCCGTTTGCATTAAGCTTCATGTTTGAAATATCCCTCTCAGGGAGCGTAATGCGGTTCCCGGATGAATCTGTTACATAAAACCCGTCAGATGTAACTAAATACCGCCCGCCGCTTTCGCTTGAAACTGCAAAACTGCCGTCTCTTGTGTAAAGCTTCTCTCCCTGCCCGTTTTGTACTGTAAAGAAGCCGTCTCTTGTTAAGCAAAAGTCTAAGCCTATTCCTGTTTGCACAGGTGTGCCTACTAGAAACGAGCGCAGCGTTGCACTTACCAAAACCCCGCTGCCAGAGCGAAGCGCCGCATTTTGGGGTTCTACAGGCCTGTGCAGGGTTGTGTAGAGCGTATCTTTAAAGTCTACCCTGCTTGCCTTAAAGCCGGTTGTGTTAATGTTTGCAAGATTGTTTGCAATTGTATCAAGCCTGCGCTGCTGCGCGAGTACTGCACTTTTTGCGCTGAACATTCCCTGCATCATGGTGCTTTATACCCTTCCTATCTCGTTAACTGCTTTTGAAAGCGACTCATCGAGCATCCGTACAACCCTCTGGCTTGTTTCATATGTTCTTGAGGCTGCCATAAGCTCGAAAATTTCATTTGCTGCATCTGTGTTTGAGGTTTCGAGGAACCCCTGGAGTACCTTAGCTTCGGTTGAAGCCTTGGGAGCTTGATTGCTGCGGTTAATAAAAAGCCCATCACCCATTTTGCTTAGGCCGCTCTTATCGTCAAAGCTTACAAGTTTGAGCGTGCCTGCAGTTTCGCCTTGCGCGTTTATTACATTGCCAAGCTCATCAATGGAAAACTCAGGGGAGTCAAGCTGAATAAAGCCTGATGTACCTGAAACGCGGCTGCCATCAGCTGTAACAAGGTACCCCTCGTTATTAAGCGTAAAGGCGCCGTTTCGAGTATAGCGCTCACCTGCCAAAGTAGAAATTGCGAAAAAACCGTCACCTGTTATTGCAAAATCAAGAGTTCTGCCTGTGGGTTCAAGGCTTCCTTCTTTAAATGAGGTAATAAGCTCATCAATATGCACTCCTGTGTTAAGCGGCCCTGTTAAGCTGTTAGCAGATGATTTGCCTGTTTGAACCAAAAGCATATCCTTAAACGAACGGGAAACCAGCTTGTCAGCCTTGTAGCCGGCAGTATCCATATTCGCGATATTGTTCGTTATTACATCTACTTTTCTTCTCTGCACAAGCATATGCGTTGCAGATAAATACAGGCTTCTGAGCATAGAACCTCCAGCAGGCGTTAAAATATTCTGATCCCGCTATCTATTACATCGTCAGATTAGCCCGAAACTTTAGTTTATTTTTAAAATTTCTGTTCTTTTACAAGCCCTTTTGCAAGCTCTACTTCACCTTCGGATATGGAAAGTTCACGCGCTATTTTTTCTGTGTTGTAGCCGTTTGCCAAAAGCTCGCTTATAGATTCGCGCGTGCTCTTCTTCTTTGATGAAGCAAGCTTTCTTTCTGCGTAGGTTGTATAATCTTTTCGTACAGTCGCCTGTTGAGGTGGTTCCTCATATAGTTGTTCCGCCTTAATATCCGAGCAGAGTTTTTTGCAGCTTTCGAACATAGCTGCTGCTTCTTCATTGAGCTTGAGCATTTCTTTTTTAGAGTCGGCTATTTCATCCTCAAGGTTGTGCATAGCTTCCTCAAGGTTTTGGTACAGCTTGAGAAGGCGCATTTCCTTTTCTGAAGCGTCCTCAAGTACCTTTGCAGGTGAGGAGATATTTTTAGGGGTTTTGAGCTTGTAGTTTAAATATAAAGTTGCGCATATAAGCGCAAATACAAAAGCCGCAAATAAATAGTAGGTATAGTCCATTAATTTTGCGCCGTAAGCCTGTTAAATATACTTTTGCTTTCAGGCTGCTCCTTTCATATGCTTATGTCGAGTTTATGCTGCGTGTTTGCAGCCTCATTTGGGCGTTCCTTTTTTTCCTTCTTTTGCTTTTGCCTTCGTTTGTCCTTCTTTTCGTTTTCACGCGTAATTACTGCACTTGACGGCTCATAAACATCCTGTACCTGGCGGCTTAGAGCAGCAGTTTCAACGTTAGTTTTGCGTGTTAAGCTTGACTGCATAAGCTCCCCGCTTTTTTGCTGGCTGCTTGCGTCCTTGCTTAAATCCGTTGCTTTATGAACTGCAATTTTCGCCCCTATACCCTGAATTGACAAAGCATTCCACCTCCTTGCCTAGTCTGCTTCATAAGAGGTAAAGACAACTGCACCATCCCTTTGTTTAAATGTAACAAACGGAATGCTGTCCTTTGTTGTTGTTGTTGCAAAATCAATAGTCAGCTTAACATCTTGGTATACCTGCTCGCTCGCATGTACCCTGCCGTGAGAGCTTTTATCAACTTCAGCCTTAAGGATATTTATTTTTTCAGAAAGCGCCTCAAGCTCTTTTAGGAGCGCATCCTGTGCGCTTAAGTATCTTGTTCTTAGTGCGAGGCGTTCAGGGGCTTCGCTTTTGCCTACAGGCATCCTAAGATAACTTACTATTCTTTCGAGTTTCCGGTTAAGTTCATTGCGTTGGTTCTCATGCTCAACAAGCGCCTGCCTGCTTTTTGGGGATGCGCCTATTTCAAGAACAGTTGCATCTCCTGATGGGGTGCCTATGGTTTTTGCATACACCTGGCTGCCTACCCGCGTGAGCCCGCCAATTATTCTCGCAAATTTGCCTTTCATAATTACTGATTCCTGCGCTGTAACAGTCGAATATGTAATATAGTCTGCAAATACACTTTTGCCTGATATAACCTCGCTTCGTTCTATGAAGCGCGAAATTACATTTCCGCCTGCATTAAGCATGCCTCTGTCCATGCCCTGGATGCCGCCTTTAATAATAATGTTGCCGCCTGCAATAACTGTTGCAGCTTCAACCATGCCGAGGATTTCCACATCGCCAGAAGCATCAAGCGTAAGGCCAGCTATAACATTGCCAAAGACAATCACATTGCCGTTAAACTTTATATTGCCAACGCTCATGTCCATGTCGCCATTAATTTTGTATACATCTGAAACAATAATGCGGCTCCCTATATAATCCACCCTGCCGCTTTTTGTTGCAAGAAGCTTCCTGCCATCGTCTGAAACCCTTACATTTACACCGCGTGGTAGTGGAAACTCCCTGCCTTTTGCTGCCGGGAGGGGCTTGCTTCGTACTGTAAGACCCTCAATGCCTTCAGTTGGCGGGATACTCTCTACAAGCACATTGCCCTCTAGAATATCCTCAAATACATCAAGCTCCCTATAATCTGCACTGCCGTCTTTGCGCAAGTTTGGCGCATAGTCAAACTTTGTTCTAAAGTGAAACACAAGCTCGCCGTCTTTGCCCTTTTCAGGAGGTCTGCCTTTTGCTATAAGCACTGCCTCAAAGCAGCGCTGCTCATTTATTGCTAATAGGAGTTCACTTTTATTAAGCCCGAAACTAATAGACCAATCCTCTTCAATAGCTTTATAAATAGCTTCAGAGTCTATGCCACCGTCATTAACAGGGGGGAGCAGCTGCATATATGCGCTAAGCTCATCCTTGCTAACTGAAACAAAAGCAGCTGCATCAGCACTTTGGGGCTCTGTAAAGTCGCATATGCGAATTCGCTTTTCACCCATGCGCATACGGTAAATAAGCTGACCCGGGTTGCTTGGCTTGAGCCCCCTGCGCTTTAGGTCAAAAAGCACGAGTTCAGGCGTAAGTTGTGAGCCAGCAAGCGCCTGCTTTACAAGTTTAAGGTAAACGCCATCTTCTTCATACTCAAATAAATACCATGCACTATCTGAACAGGGTTGCTTGCTGCCTGCTTCTTCAAAGGCTGCTTCATGTTCAGGTATATTGGACAAATGCTCCCCCTCCAAATAATTAACTGTTAAAGAGTGACAAAAGGCCGGTTTTGAATTTAAGGATAACTTTGGAATGAACTTGAGATACGCGGGATTCGGAAACACCGAGAATGTCTGCAATTTCTCTAAGTGTAAGCTCTTCATAGTAATAAAGCGTTATAACATGGCGTTCTCTTTCAGGGAGTGCGTCTATCATTTCTATAAGAAGTCGTTTTATTTCTTTGTTTTCGTAGGTTTCCTCAGGCGTAGCGCCTGTATCGCGCACTGACTGTATGCCGGAACCCTCTCCCATAAGGAGCTCTTCAAAATGCATAACATTGAACATATGCATTTTATTTAGGATTTTGTGCATGTCGCCTTCATCCATGTTTAGATGTTCGGCAAGCTCACTATCCGTAGGTTCGCGGTTTAAGTTGTTTTCAAGCTCTGAAAAAGCTCCGTTTATAGATTGGATTTTGCGCCTAAGGCTTGAAGGCGCCCAATCCTGCTTGCGCATATGGTCGAATATTTCGCCGCGTATACGCACAGTTGCGTAATTTTCAAAAAGCACACCGCGGCTATAATCAAACCTGTTTATTGCATCTATAAGCCCGAGTATTCCGCAGCTTAATAGGTCGTCAAAATTGCTGTACCCTTCAAAAGTCGGCAGCAGCCTGTAAACAATGCGCTTGACAAGATAAATGTAATGGAGAACAATCTCATCTTTTGTTTCCTGAGTGGCAGAGTGCGCATACTTTTGCCAAAGCGCTTTTGCTCTTGCATTTCCTGTATCCGGCATAGCATTACCTCTGAGCAAATTGTTATGTGCAATGCGGGGGCCCGGAGAAGCTGGCGCTTAATAAGCGCCCTATATCTATTATCTTAACACATAGGTGAAATAGCTGCAATTATTGCTGTATATAGTAGTTATTTGGAGAATTTGCGCTGGAGAATCTGCTGCTTCATAATATATCTGGCAAGGCGCGCCTGCTCGCGTATTGAAATGTTTGTAAACTTTGCGCCTGTTGTGTAAAGCTCATCCTCGCTTAGGCGCTCGCTTCTTATCACCTGCACTTCATATGAAGCATAAAACCCCTCTTCAAACTTGAGCTTGACTGTAAACTTATCCATAGGCTGGAACTTAATGCTTGAAACAAAGCAAAGCCCGCTCTCTGAAATATTTATTGTATTTGCATTTTGCGGCTTTACCCCCTTTTTCAAGTATATTTCAACTTCGAGTACAACCTGAAGCCTGTAAGAATAACGCCTTTGAATCTTTTCAGCCAAAGATACAGCTCTAAAACGGCAAAGCGCAACTCCGTTTTCTCTGTAACGCTCCTCAAGCACAGCGTCAAGGCGGTAAATGCCATTTTCGCGTATAATAAAGATCCTTACATATTCGTCATCTTCAACACTTAAGAGCGCAAGCTTGTGCGTAGGTTGAAGAATAACAAAGCGCTCCCCGTCGAGAATATCCTGAATTGTGGTTTTCGCGGAGATTCTGCCTATTCGTATTTCAACTGCCTCGCCCAAGGCTGCAAGTTCGCTAAAGCGCATTTCGTTCATTGCCCCCACCAAAAAACCGTTTTAAAAAGCCCATAAGCCCAGGCTCGTCCGTAGTTTTAATGTCCATGTAAGTATCTGCAATAAGCTCGATATTCTTAGCTGCCTTTGAGGCAGGGAAGCTTACAAGCAGCGGCACTTGTAGCTTTACAGCCCTTACCATATGCTCGTCGTCAAGAATATAGCCAAGGCTTTTTATTGTAATACCTGAGTATTTTTCAGCTATGCTTATAAAGCCTTCTGCAGCAGAATGCGCTTCGCGCTCAGTATCCGCCTTATTTATAATAAGCTTTATGTTCGGCCTGATATTGCGCTGTGACATGATTTTTACAAGCGCATATGCATCCATAAATGATGTAGGCTCAGGCATTGTAACAAGCAGCGTATCATTGCTTGCGCCAATTAAGCGCAGAATATTTTCGGATATGCCTGCACCTGTGTCAAAAATAATGGTGTCTGCAACATCTTCAAGGCATAAAAGCTGGTTTATTATTCGCCCGACTGCAGTTTCCTCAAGGCTTACAAGCTCCTCCATTCCTGAGCCGCCCGAAATGTATTTAACCCCGCAAATACCTGTTGCAATAATGTCGTGAATATCCTTGCTGCCTTTTATTACGCTAAGAAGGTCGTGCTCTGTTTTTGCGCCAAGCATTACGTCAATGTTTGCAAGCCCTAAGTCCATATCAACAACAAGTGTGCGCTTGCCGCGTTTATTTAGCGCAATAGAAAGGTTAAGCGCAACGCTTGATTTACCAACGCCGCCTTTTGCGCCCGTAACTGTAATTACATTCATATTTGGTGCTGACTGCGCCTTAATTAACTCGCGCAGCGATTGCGCCTGGTCGCTCATTGAAGTTTAGTCTCCAATAGATTTTTAGCTATTGCTTTTGGGTCCGGGGTTGAAATGTCATATGGGACATTCTGCCCGTTTGTAACAAAGGAAATTGGCTTTTCGGAAAGTACGGAAATATTGAGCACATTCCCCCATGCCTCGACTTCATCAAGTTTAGTGATTATTAGCTTGAAGTCTTTTAAAAAAGCGTATTGCTCAATAAGCTGCCTGCATGCGCCGTAACTCATTGCAGCGCTTACAGAGAGAAACACCTCATCAACACCAAGCTTTAAATACTCTTGAATCTCCTTGCGATATTTTTTATCAGCAGGGTTTTTGCCTGCTGTGTCAATAAGTACAACATCCCTATCCTGCATGCTTAAAAGCGCTTCTTCCATTTCATTTGGCGAATAAATAGTGCGTACAGGAAGCCCCATAATTTCTGCATATGTCTTGAGCTGCTCCTGTGCTGCCACACGGTATGTATCCGCATTTATAAACCCTACCTTTAGCCCCTGCTCAAGCGTATAAAGCCCTGCAAGCTTAACGATTGTAGTAGTTTTGCCTACGCCCGTAGGCCCCAAAAGCATGAGTATGTTCATTCTGTACTTTTTAAGCTTAACTTGGGCAGGCTCTTTAAGTAAGTCAACAATGAGGTTTTCTGCGACTTTCTTCGGGTCGTCCGTGAACTTTTCTGTAATATCTTTAATTTGTGATGCGAGTTTTTTTGCGTGGGCAGGGTGAACCTCGCGCTCTATGAGCGTATCTGCAATTTGCTCAAGCGCACCTGTAAGAGGCTCATCTGCTGCTATTGGGAGAGAGTTTAGGTTAAAAGAGTGCATTGCCTCTTTAACTGAAGAAAGCTGGTCATAGAGCTTATTGCGCTTTTCATCCGGTTCTTCCTGTAAGGCGGGCTTTGTCGGCTGCTCCTCTGGCATCTTTTGCGCCATACGCTCCGGGATAATGCTTTTTGAAGGGTTTGGCTCATAAGCAACTGTAACCTCAACGAGCTTTCTGCCAAAAAACCCGGCAAGCCCCCTGCTGCGTATCTGCCTGCTGCTTAATATGACAGCATCAGGGCCAAGCTCTTTGCGTATACGCTCTATTGCCTCTGGCATTTCTTTTGCAACGTAATTTTTTACAAACATTATATGCTCACCACTCCGTCTGAAAATATTTCCACATCTCGCTCAAGCTCATTGTAAGAGAGCACAACAATATCCGGGTTAAGCTGCTCTGTAAGCTGTTTAAAATACCTGCGCACATTGGGCGAAGTGAGCATAATTGGCGCGCCCCCTGTACTTAAGGAGTTTTCAACAGCCTTCTTCGTGTTTTGGAGAATCTTTTGAATTTGCGCTGGCTCAAGTACAGTATACGAGCCCCGCTCACTCTGGCGGATATTCTCGCTTATTAGCTGTTCTATTATTGGGTCAAGCGTTATTACGCGCGCTTTGCCATCTGGAATAAAGCGCTGTGTTATTGCCCTTTTTAGGTTTGAGCGGACATACTCAGTTAAAAGCTCAATATCGCGCGTTAAGGTGCCGTAATCGCCGAGGATTTCGAGGATTGTGCCTATATCGCGAATTGAGACCCCTTCGCGCAAGAGGTTTGCAAGCACCTTTTGAAGCTCACCTACAGAAAACAGCTTTGGAATAACTTCATCAACAAGCGCAGGCTGCTGCGCCTTGAGGTTGTCTACAAGCACCTGCACCTGCTGGCGGCCCATGAGTTCATGGCTGTGGTGTTTAATAATCTCCATAAGGTGGGTTGCAATAACTGAGGGTGCGTCTATTGTTGTAAAGCCGCGAAGCTCAGCCTTTTCCCTGTCGTTTTCGCTTACCCATACTGCAGGCAGACCGAACGCAGGGTCTATTGTTTCAATCCCCTCAAGCTTTGCCTCAAGCCCAGCAGGGCGCAATGCCATGAAGTGGTCTGGCATCACTTCTCCGCTTGCAACTTCAAGGCCTTTTATTTTTATGCAGTACGCATTTGTGCCAAGCTGAATATTATCGCGCACACGTACAACAGGCACTATAATACCAAGCTCCATTGCGCATTGCCTTCTAATCATAACTATTCTATCAAGCAGGTCGCCCCCCTGTGAGGCATCGACAAGTGAAATTATTCCGTAGCCAAACTCCATCTCTATCGGGTGCACCTGCAAAAGCGATGTTACGCTTTCAGGCTTACGCTTTTCTTGTGCTTGAAGCTCTGCAGTTTCATCATCAAGCTTTTGCTGCCTTTTCTTTCGGGCGCCCATTGAAAGGTATGCTGCAAGAGGAAGCCCTGCTGCAAGAAAAAGCAAAGGCACAGTAGGGAGCCCAGGGATAAAAGCGAGCATTGCAAGCATTCCCCCCATAAGTATAACAACATGGGGCTTTGCGAACAATTGCTCTGAAAGATCCTCGCCAAAGCTGTTATTTGTGGCAGAGCGCGTAACTATTATGCCTGCAGATGTTGAAACCAAAAGTGCGGGCAGCTGTGAAACAAGCCCGTCCCCAACTGCAGCAAGCGAATATACTGTAACAACCTTTTCAAGCGGCATAGGCGCACCTCCGCCAATGCCAAGCGCGCCTATTATCATACCGCCAACTATGTTTATTACTGTTATAATTATGCCTACAATCGCATCGCCCTTAATAAACTTTGAGGCGCCGTCCATTGCTCCGTAGAAATCGGCTTCGCGCTGAATTACGGAACGCCGCAGCTGTGCGTCAGCCTCGCTTATTACACCTGTGTTTAAGTCTGCGTCTATTGCCATTTGCTTGCCAGGCATTGCATCAAGCGTAAAGCGCGCAGCAACTTCAGCAACACGCTCTGCGCCTTTAGTAATGACTATAAACTGAATAATTACAATTATTAAAAATATTACAAGCCCTACTACAAGGTTGCTGCCCATGACAAAGCCGCCAAATGTTTCAATGACCTTGCCAGCGTTTCCGCCGTTTCCAAGAATAAGGCGGGTTGAAGAAATATTAAGCGCAAGCCTAAAGAGCGTAACGATTAAAAGCATTGTTGGGAAAGTTGAAAACTCAAGCGTTTCTTTAACATTGAGCGCAATAAGAAGTATAAGGATTGAGAGCGCAATATTTACAATAAGCAGCATATCCATGATGCCTGTTGAAAGCGGAACGATGATTATAAGCACTATGGCTAAAACTAGCACAGCCATTAGCACATCTGTAATTTTCATCGCTTCACCTCTCTTCATGCGGGTGCTTGAGCCTGTAGACATATGCGAGAATCTCCGCAACTGCCTGGTAAAGCTCCTCCGGCACTTCGCTGCCTATATCGCACATATAATAAAGCTGGCGCGCCACAGTTTTGTTTTCTACAAGTTCAATATTGTGGAGCTTTGCTTCCTCGCGGATTTTCTTTGCTATATAGTCCTGCCCCTTTGCAACTACAAGCGGCGCGCTTGTTTTCCCTTCTTTGTAGGAAAGCGCAATTGCAAGATGCGTAGGGTTTGTTATTACAACATCAGCATCAGCAACAGCCTGCATCATGCGCATACTGCTCATTTGGCGCTGCTTTTGCCTTATCCTGCCTTTTATCTGCGGGTCGCCCTCTGTGAGTTTATACTCGTCGCGTATCTCTTGCTTTGTCATCATTAGGTCTTTTTCGTAGCGCCACCATTGGTAGAGATAATCAAAAGGTGCAAGTATTGCAAGCGCAAGCGCGAGCTTTAACCCAATGCCGAGCATAAGACGCCAGCTTGTCCCTGCTGTTGTAAGCACATCGCCCTGCATAAGCACGGGTATACCAAGAAGCTGCTTATTATACTCATCGTATGCGACTTTTGCAAGTACAGCAAGCCTAATAAGCGACTTTATTAGCTCAATAAGCGTTTTTTTCGAGAAAATTCGCTTAAACCCCTCCAACATGCTGATGCGGGAGAACTTTGGCTCAAGTGCTTTAGGTGCAAACAGAAACCCCACCTGCAAGTAGTTAAAGAGCATTGCCGCAATAAACGCAACTGCAAGCACAGGCAGCATTATGAGCAAATACTCAACAACTACAGTCTTAAAGGCTGCATTTGCTTGAGCTAGGCTAAACTTTTCTGCTGTTGCATCCCCTACGCTTAAAAAGCGCATAAACAGCCTTTTAAGCCCGTTTAGCATAAATGAGCCGAAAAGCGAAAGCGAGCCGAACATAACAAGCATCGAAAACGCAGCTATGAGGTCAGTGCTTTTGAAAATCTGCCCCCGTTCGCGCGCCTCCCTGCGCTTTTTAGGGGTTGCTCTTTCTGTTCTTTCCCCGCTGCGCTCCTCGCTCATGGCGCAATTAAGCCAAGAAGCATATAGTCAATGCTGCTGAACATCTTTTGGAACAGCCCGTCTGCAAAAGAAACATAAACCGGCAAAATAAGCAGCAGCGCTGCAAAGCCCAAAAGAATTTTAAGCGGGATTCCAACAACAAAAACATTCATCTGCGGCGTTGTGCGCACAATAACTCCCATTATCGCTTCGCCCAAAAACCCAGAGGCAACAATTGGCATTGCAACGTTTAAAGCCATTGCAAACGAGAGCGCGAACACCTCTAGAGCAGTTATGCCTAAGCTTGCGCTAAGCGCAACTTTGCCAGGCGGGATATTTGAGAATGTCTTAAGAATTATATAAACAAGCTGCTGGTGCCCGTTTACTGCAAAAAACGCGAGCATCATAATCGTGTATAGGAAATTGCCTGTAACAGGTACGCTTATATTGCTTTGCACATCAAAGATATTTACCATGCCAAAGCCCATCTGCATATCAATAACATGCCCTGCAACCTGCGCTATTGCAAAAAACAGAGTTGTTACATAGCCGAGCACTAAGCCAAAGAGCAGCTCCTTAACGCACAAAAGCACATATTCAAGGATACTGTTGTAGCTAATAAGCCTTAGGCTTGGTGCTGCTGTAAACGCAACATAAGCAAGCACAATGCTAAGGCAAATCTTAAACTGGTTTGGAAGGTTGCGCCTGCCAAACACAGGCGACGAAAAAATCAGGGCAGAAACCCTCAAAAATATCAGTACAAAGTATTCAAGGTGATGAGCTACTGCGTTTAATGCATTTGCCATTCTTCAGCCGCCGCTAATATAGCTAAACATTCGAATTGTAAAATCGGAAAGACCAGTTAGCATCCACCCGCCAAAAACTAAAAGCGCTATGAAGATTGCGATAATCTTCGGCACAAAAGCAAGCGTCTGCTCATTAATCTGCGTTGTCGCCTGGAAGATTGAAACAATAATGCCTACAATCATCCCAAGTATAAGGGGGGGCGCGGAAACAAGCATGATTGTTGTTATTGCTTCATGCATGACTTTAACAATTTGAGTCTGTTCCACCTTAACCCTCGCTTTCTGGTGAAGTACGCTTTAGTAAAAGCTGCCAAGGAGCGATTTTACTGTAAGCGTCCACCCATCAACAACAACAAACAGCAAGAGCTTAAAGGGCAGCGATATTACGACAGGCGGCAGCATCATCATGCCCATTGCCATAAGCGTGCTTGCAACAACCATATCCACAACAATAAATGGGATATAAATGTAGAACCCCATTTCAAAGCCGCGTTTAATTTCGCTTGTCATAAATGCGGGAATAAGCGCCTTTGTAGGCACGCTTTCAAGGTCATCTACAGCTTGTTCTATTCCTGCTGTGCTCATGAAAAACCTCAAATCGGATTTGTACGTTTGTTTGAACATAAATTCTCTAAGCGGCTTAAGCGCGCGCTCTACTGCCTGGTCTTCGGTTATGCGCTCGTTTACATAGGGGGTATAAGCGTTTTCTTTAATATCTGAAATTATTGGCGACATCACAAACAAAGTTAAAAACAGCGCAAGCCCAATAAGCACCTGGTTTGGCGGCATCTGCTGGAGCCCAAGTCCGTTTCGTGTAAGCGAGAGCACGATAATTATCCTTGTAAAGCCTGTAAGCATTATAAGGATTGATGGAAGAAGCGTAAGTACAGTTAAAAGCAGCAAAATATCAATGCTGTCTGAGCGGTCGCCCAAGATGCCGCCGAAAGGCCCGTTCTTTGAGGCTGTATCTTCTTTAAGAATTGAGCAGCCTGAGACAGCAAGCAAAATAAGCGTAATAAGCAGCAAAAGAAGTATGGGCTTTAGAGCTTTTTTGCCTGCCATACTCTGTTTTGTTTTTGGGCGCGCACAATATGCGCAAGTTTGGGAATTAGTGTTTTTGTAAAGCGGCATATTCCCCCCACGAAAATAATTACGGAAAAAGTGTGCAGCTTAAAGTTAGGGTGAGTTTTCATTCTCCTTTTTTGCTGTGTTGCCAAGCCTTGAAAGAAGTTCGCCAAAGGAGGAAAAGGCGCCTGCTTTATAAGCAGGTTCCTCGTTTAGAACAAGTGCGTCCTCTTCAAGTGTTGCAATAAGGTTTATTGCCTGGTTTGTAACCCCAATTAAAAAAAAGCGGCTGCCTGCCTGAAGCAGCACCACATGCTTGTCGCGCCCCAAAAAGATGCGCTCCTTAACGCGCAAGTATTTACCCTGCATAAAGGTTGCGCTCTTTGCTGAAATGAACTTGGTTGTAAAGTACGCAGCTGCAAGTATAAGCAGAAAAACAATAAAGAGCACAACAACAGAGCCTGTATATCCCTCATACATAAGCTGCTCCATTAAATATGCATTTTGCTTTTAAAGCGCAGAGCATTTTAAAAAAAGCCTGCATTACACCTGCATCCTCATAATTTCGTTATAAGCGTCCACAACTTTGTTGCGGATTTGTATTGCAAGGTTAAGCGCAAGTTCTGCCTTTGCAGCTTGCAGCGTTATTGAATGAATATCAGTAATATTGCCTGAGAGAAGCTCCTTTGCAGCATCATTGCTTGCTTGCTCCTCTATGCGCGCATCAGAGAGCGCCTTTGAAAAAATGTCGCCAAAGGCTGAGCTGTTTTGCTGCACCTCGGTTTTTGGGCTTTGCCCCATTAGAATATTTGCGGCTGGGTTTATCTGCATACTTCACCCCTGTACTTTAGGCGCTATTTGCCTATTTCAAGCGCTTTTAGCGCCATGTTCTTTGTTGCATTAAGTGCAGTTATGTTGGATTCATAGGCGCGTGTTGCAGCCATCATATCAATAAGCTCTTTTACTTCATCTACATTAGGGTAGTGTACATAACCTTCATTATCAGCATCCGGGTGCTCAGGGTCGTATTCAACCCTTAAGTCGGACATATCTGTTACGATTTTTGAAACAACCACACCCCCCAAGTTGTGCTTTGCCTTTGAAAAGTATGTGGCAAAGTCATCTGTTGAAGCAGCAGTAAATACAGCAGCCCGCCTTCTGTAAGGCCCACCGTCAGCTGTTCTTGTTGTTGTGGCGTTAGCGAGGTTCTGGCTTATTATATCCATTCGCAGCCTTTGGGCTGTAAGTGCAGAGCCGCTTATATCAAGCGAGTTTAAAAAAGCCATTTAGCTACCTCCCTTCTGTAATAGCAAGTTTAAGGCGCATCAACTCGCTCTTTAACTGCTCTGTGAGTGTGTAGTAATAAATTGTGTTTCTTGCAAGTTCTATGTTTTCTTCTTCAATGTCAACATTATTGCCGTCCATACGCATGGATGTCCTGCCGTTTTTTATAACCTTTGCTCCAAGCGCACCGCAGTCAAAGCTTTTGTGGCCGCTCCTTGTGCATTTTGTTTTAAAGGTTCCGCCGTTTTTCAGCGCTGCTTTAAATGTGTTTTCAAACTCGACCTTCGATGCCTTAAACCCCGGTGTCTCTGCATTTGCGACATTGTTCATTATTACTTCATTGCGAAGCCAGGCAGCGTCAAGGCCTGATTTAAGCACATCCGTTTTTGAAAGCCTGCTTGTCATTTCTTCACCCCCTCAGCCTGCGTATGCTTCATAGTAGGAAAGCACCCTTGAAACATAGCTGCGTACGCGCTCGCTGAGTTTTGAGTATTCAAACGCATTATTTGCATCAGTAATATTAAGCCGTTTTACCCTGCCCGGGCCTGTGTTATAAGCTGCAAGCGCAAGGCGCGTATCGCCAAAGCGCGAAATAAGGTCAGAAAGATATTTTGTGCCGCCATTTATGTTTTCTGCTGGGTCGAATGAGTCTTTAACACCCAGGCCTCGCGCTGTTGCAGGCATGAGCTGCATTAGCCCCTGCGCGCCTGCGCTTGAAACAGCATCTTTGCGGAAGCTCGATTCCGCTTTAATTACAGCCCTTACAAGGTTAGGGTCAAGGCCGTTTGCAGCTGCAGCTCTTTTTATGAGCGCATCGTATTGCTGTTCGTTTGCTGAAAGAGGGCTGCTGCTTGAAGCTATTGCTTCTTCTTTTAGCATTAATGCAGAAAAACTGGCAGGTTCAAGCCCTGCGTTTGCAGCAGAGCTGTTTAGAATTTGCTGCACTTGCTGGAGTTTATTTAAGTAAATGCTTCCAACAGGGTCCATTGGGTACTCCTTATTACAGTTGAGTATAACACGCTTAAAACCACATATTCAACAATATATACATCATTTTGCGCGCATTGCCCGGGAAATTCCTCAGTTTTTGATGAAAACGCGGCTTAATAGTATAAATCAACGAGAAGCCCGCGGATATCCTCGACTAAACTCATGGTTTTAAGTGTATCAGCTTCGTTTTTTAAAATTTCAGCTGCAAGCTCGTCAAGGCTTTTGTTCACTTTGCGTATAAGAGCAAAAACCTTTTGCCTGCCGATTGCGTCAAACTGGCTTGTCTTTGTAAATACATAGGCATTGCTAACAGTCTCATTGAGCAACTCGCTTATAAGCTCCCTGTATTTTTTAAACTCTGCTAAATCCGCTTTGCTGCCTACTACATCGCCCTGCTTGTATATCCGCTCTTTTAACTCGCGCAAATAGCGCTCATGTGCGGATGTATCCTCATCGCGCTTGTGGCGCAAAAACTCCTGCCCAAAGCTGCCCGCATTAACTTTCTCGTCAAGCGATGTTATGCTTGTGGGGTTAAAAGAGGAGGATTTAACGTTATTTACTCTCATTGCAATACCGAAAACCTAAAAGAAGCTGTGGCGCAGAAGATGCGCTCAGTTTGTAGAATCAAAAAACAGCCCATCTGCAGGAGTGTATTCAGCAGCATAGGTATGCTGTCTTTTTGCGGAGACGAATTCTTTAAGCTTATCTTTATATTCTTCAAAAAGCGCCTCGCCTAACTTTAAGCTTTCCTCGTCAAGCTGCTTTAAGGCTGCTGCGCTTTGCTTGATATTTTCTTCAAGTTCAAGAAGCATAGCTGCGTTTTCAGGCGCTTCGTCATTAGGAGTTTGCGCTTTAAGGGCTTCAAACTGAGCAACAAGCGCCTCTCTTTGCATAAGCGCATTAAGGAACCCCTCAGCATCACCATTTTCAAGAAGTGCACGCTGCGAATAAGCTATGTGCAGCATTTTATAAAGTAAAGCTGAAAGTTCTTCTTTAAGTATAGGCGTTTTATGCTTGCTCATATTTTCATTCTCCTGAATAGGCAATTGAGCCTATGCCGCTTTTTGAAAGCCCGACCCATGCACTTCTTAGCTCGTTGAGCATACTTGCTATATCATAGAGATGGTTTGCATCTTTTGAGGCGTTTGCAGCAGTGATTTCGTTTAAAATGAACTCATAGAGCGACATTAGGTCCTTAGCAATAGAAAAACGCAAATCAAGGCAGTTAAGAAGCTCCACAACTATACGCTGCGCCTTTTGCATGCTCGCGTTTGCCTTTTCGTGTTCTGTGTCCTCTATTGCAAGTGCAGCTATTTTAAGCTGTTTAATGCATCCATCGTAAAGTAAAATTACAAGTTCAACAGGGTTTGCCGAGAGTACCCTTTGCTGCTGATATGTTGCAAAAGCGTTGCTGCTTGCGTACATTCCTTTTCCTCCGATGCGTATTTATGTAAGTATTAAGCCCGCGTGTTTTGCCCAAGCATAAGCGATGAAAGCCAGGCGGATTGGCTGTTGAGTGAAGAAAGCGCTTTTTCCATTGCTGTAAACTTACGCCAGTATTGCTCTTCGTTTTTAGCAAGCCAGTCCTCAAGCTTTGAAAGCCTTGTGTTTGCTTCCTCAAGCGCTTTACCGTTATTTACAAGCGTAGAGCTTGTAGATGTGCTTACATACTGGTTGAGCGCATTTGAGAGCCTTGTTATAAGGCCGGGTGCATTGCCATCCTTACCTTCGGATGTAAATACATCTATTACTTCATCAGGGTTCGTGCTTAGCGCTAAGCGGAGCTTGTCTTTGTCAAGCACAATTTGGCCGCTTGTTGCATACGAGCCTGTTGTAAGGCCGAGTGAGGATGCGCTTTTGCCGCCGCTGCCTGTTGAAGCAAAGAAGGATGTCCGCATATTCATTAAAAGGTTGCGTATGCCGCTGTCATTGCGAAGCAGCCCGCTTTTTGCTTTTTCTTCCCATTTGTTCGCTTGTGTTTCTGTAAGCTTTTCGCGCTCACTATCTGTGAGCGGGTCAAACCCTTTGTGAGTCTGCTCGTCGAGCTTTGCTTGAAGCTCTTTAATGAGCGTGTTATACGCATCAACAAATGCTGTAATTTTATCAACAGCTGCTTCTATGTCGCGCTCTATTGAAAAACCTATACTTGTTAAGCTTGTATCCTTAAGTGAGTAGGTAATGCCGTCTATTGTAAAGCTGTTTGAGGCGCGCTCAACTTCAACCCCTTCTATTGTAAGCTTCGCGTTTTGCCCGGAATAAACGCCTTCTGCTATTTTAAAAGCAGATTCCTCTGCATTTTCTGCAAATGCGCTTCCGCTTAGGTTTATAAGCTCTATTTTGCTTGCTTCGCCTGTTGAGTTTGAAACAAGCGTAAAGCCTCTTTTAAGGCTTGAATAGCCCATAGTTACGCCTGCTTCACTATCTGCATTTATGGTATTTACCATTGAGGAAATTGTAGCTCCCTTTTCAAATGAGAAGCTTTTGCCGTTAATTGAGAAGGAGATATTCCCATCCTCATCAAAGGCTTCTTCACCAAAAGCATCAACAAGCTTTGAGTTTATAGTTGTTGTTTCAGAAAGCTTGCTTGCGCTTGCAGTTTTTGCACTTTCTGCAAGCCGGTTTATGCTGTTTATAGTCATTTTGCCTGAAGCTGCATTATTTGAAGCGCTTATACTTACAGCGCTTGAGCTTGTGAGCATATTAACGTTAAAAACCTTATAAGCAGAGCGTGAAAACATGTTTGTAGATGGGTTTAAAACGCTCATATGCTGCTCGCGGAAGTTCCTTAGCATTCGGTTTATTTCCCTATATGCATCGCCCTTCCATTCAAGCTTTGTTGCAATTTTGGCTTGTCTGTCAACCTTAAACTGGTCTGCTTCAAGCAGGCCTGTTACAATTGCTTGGGTGTCAAGGCCTGAGTTCATGCCCGTTATCCTCAGCATTGTTCTGTTTAACCCATTAAGTGACATATTCCTTCCCTCCTTGGATTGAATCTCTGGCTCCTGTAAAAAAACCTGTACTAACCTTATATTTATTCTATCGTGACAAATAGCTTAAGACTTAAGTGTTTATTCGTCCTATTTAGGCATGCGCAAAATAAACCACATCTTTAAGGCGAGTGCTGTAAATCTTCGTAATCGGCGAATAGCTTGTAAGCCTCCTGCCTGCCTGCGCTATTGTAACCCCGCGCTTTGGGTCGTAGCGCCCATCGTTTGAAGGGCACACAACCTGCACATGCCCGTGGCCATCCGGGTTGCGCCAGGCTGTTACAGCAGGCCTGCCCTGGTTTGCATAGGCTTGCGCCTGTTCTGCACTTACCTGAACCCAGCCATGCGCTTTGCCATGCTGCATAAGCCATTTATAAATGCCGTTTGCATTAAGCGCCCTTGCGCCAGACACATTTGGGTATGTGCGAGGCATGGATGTTTTTGCGTCTATATAATGGGGGATTTCTGCACCCATAGCTGAAGTAACATCCCAAAGGAAAATATTGCAGTATGTATCGCCTGTGCCTTTTTTATTGACTGCGTAGCGAGGGTTGTTTTCGACATTGAACTGGTCAATAACCTGCCTGTAATTAGCTGCGCTCCGTCTTGAAACTGAGCTAATAAGCCCAGGCGTTGTTGCCTTTGAGGCATTATACGGTGTTACTGCTTCAGCTGCGCTTTTTGAAAAGAAGGTATCGTTCACTCGGCCGAGAAGTTCCCTCGGGTACTCGCTGTGCAAAATATCCTCGCGGAATATGTCAAGCTCCCCGGATTGAAGCTTTGTAAGCGCTGCGCTTATGCTTGAAACTGCAGCTCCAAGCGTTTCTGAACTTGCACCGCTTGCAAGCAGCATGCAAAACGCCAAAAGCTTATCCTTAATGCTGCTTTCATCCGAAACATTTGCATAAAGCGCATCTCTAAGCATTGATACAGGCATTTGCTCTGCCTCTATTGAAGGCTTTAAAAGCGCTCCGTTAAGGTAGGCTGAAAATGAGTTGCTGCTGCTTGATGGGGCAGCTTTATTTTCTATAAGCGCATTTTGAATTAGCGAATTTTGTACGGACAGGTTCATGCTTGTTTTTCCTTTACGATTTCATTGAGCGAATAAATGTCCTTTTTACCCTTATCAAGCTTTGTTATAAACGCGAGCACTTGTGCAATAACAAAATAAAGCTCCTCAGGTATTTCATCCCCTATATTCAGCTCTAAAAGCGCGTTTGTAAGCGTTATATCCTCAACAACAGGGATTTGGCTCTCCTTAGCGGTTTCAAGCATCTTTTCTGCTACAAAACCTTCGCCTACACCAACAAC
Source organism: uncultured Oscillospiraceae bacterium (assembly GCA_964461335.1). Taxonomy (GTDB): domain Bacteria; phylum Bacillota; class Clostridia; order Christensenellales; family CAG-138; genus JAKJBL01. The sequence goes on along the minus strand of CAYWTY010000010.1, from coordinate 8,146 downwards.
CTGTGGTGCAGAATGCTTATTTGCGTCATACTTTAGGGCTGCAGCTTTCTTTGCCCGCGCTTTCGTTTTAGAAAATATGCTCATTTTACACCCTTAAATCGAGCATTGAAGCTTCAGCTTTCATCATATTGTTTAGGCTTGCCTCAGCATTTTCAAGTGTTGTGTTTTCTTTAAGGCTGCTTGCGCTAAACTGTGCAAGCGAATAGTTTCTCCCAAGTGCATTTGCAAGTTCCGTAGACTTTTCTAAAAAAAGCGGGATGGAATTCTCGTTTTCTATATGGAACTTAAGGGAGACGCTCCGCTTTTTAAGCTGGATATGCGCTTCAACCCTGCCCATTGAGCTTGTATTTAGTGCGAGCACTGCTGAAAGATTCTCAGGGTCGAGCTTTGCGCCTTTTCTGTTCCTTTTGTAAACATAGAGTTCTGCTGTGCTTTTTGCCTCATAGTTAAAAGGGATGTGCATAGAGATAAACCTTGAAACCCCATCTAAAAGCTTTGACTGCGAAAACAGGGTTGAAAGCTTTTCAAGCACAGGCCGCTTATTATATGTATCGGAGTTTTTTATATAAGCTTCAAGCGCATTTAGCTTTTCTCCAAATAGAGATGCAGACTCTTTTAAATTTTCGGCTGATGCTTCATCAGTTGCAGTAAAAAAACCGCGTATACGCGTCTTAAGGTCTGCCCCTGCTTTTTTATTATTTGCCTCGCTTACATTTGCTTCATATTTTAGGTTTTCTGCCTTAACTTCATCAAGAGCAGGTAGAGAAAGGGGCAGCGGAGCAGCTTCGTTTGCTGTGCTTAACCCCCTTGCACCTATACTTGGCTCTGTTTGTGCGCTTTGTGTTTTTCCATTTTGTGCTTCTAAATTAGCAGCAGGTGGCAGGTTAATTTTCTCTGCCTTAGAATACTCTCTTGTAATCTGCTGCATCATAGGCTCTGTATTTTCTACTGGAGGCTGCCCTATATCGCCCTTTAGAGGGGCAGCTTGTTCGCGTGTGCCTGTAAATAAAGGCGCTTGTTCTGCCTGCGTTTTAACGCTTTCTAAATTTTGTTCTAAAGCGCCTTCTACATTTTCTAATTCGCATGAAACTGCGCTTTCATAAAGTGCATTCAGGCCCTCGCCGATTGTTGCGCCTTCTACAAGTGCAGCAAATGAAGCATGTGCTGCTGCGTCTGCATCAATGTGGTTTGCTGCAAAAAAGATTGCTTCGCTTGTATTTAATTTTATGTCATTTATTAAATGTTTAGCTAAAGCAAGCATTTTTTCACTTGGCGCTATACCTAAAGCCTTAAACGCCTCAAAGAGCGGGTCAGCTTCAAGGTTTAGGGGCTTTGCACTCAGAGCTTGTTTTTGCAAAGGCTCTGCAAAAACAAGCCTGCATATAAGAGCCTCAGGTGTGCTCTTGCTTACTAAAAGCTCGACTGTGTCGTGTTCAAGGAGCAAACCTTCTGCAAGCAGCTCAGCGCGGAACACAAGCCCATCGTCCCTTTTTAGAACTACTGAACCAGCCTCTTTATAAAGCACAGTTGCAGTTATGGTTTCCCCCTGCTTTAGCTGCAGCCCGCTTTGAACGGGTTTTACATTGTCAAAACCCTTATTAAACCCTGTGGTCTCAACCCGCATTGCGGCCTCTTTCCCCTAAAGTCAAACTTAGACGCTCAAATCAACATGATGAATGCTCCCTGCCATGCCGTTTTCTTTTAAAAATATTGAGGATGAGCGCATCATGCCGTCGCTCCTTGCCCCATCTTTAAACTCATACGCAGTTTCAATGTCGTTTAGGTAAATTGCACCAATCCCTACATCTGCAAGTTTAAGAATAAGAGTTTCGCCCCTCTCATTTACAGTAAGCAGGCTTAATAGCTCAAATACAGGGTCTGCTTCATCAATCCAGCCATTATTATCAAGGTCGTAGGCGCGAAGCTCATTAAAGCCGTTGCCGCTTGTAGGGCCGAAAAGCTCTGTGCCATCGTTTATTTTGCCGTCCTTGTTTTTGTCAAGCGCGAGAAACCCGCTCCCACGGCCTGCAAACGAAATACGTTCTGTTTTGCCATCGCCGTCTAAGTCAAACTCATACTTTTGTGCGCTTAAGCTTGGTGCACCGCCGCCATATGCCAATATGAGCGGGTCTATTTGCTTTGCATCGCCTAAGCGAATGCTTAAGCTATTTGATTCATAATAGCTTCGCGAGAGCATAAACTCCATGTTAAACGAAATGCTTCTGCCATCCGCAGTTTTTACATTGCCCTCGGATGAAAAGCGGAGCGCCTCGGTTTCAACGTAGCTTTCAATTGAGTCAAACGCAATGCCCCAATCTGCCCGCCCATTGCCTAAGGGCTGTTCAATGTTAGCTGTTGGCATGCTCAGGCCTGCATCTTGTTGTTCGAGCGATGGCGCAGGCAGCTTTAGTTTAATTCGCTTGCCTGTAAGCATAAAAACGAATGCTTCAATGAGCGAGATTTTAAGCTCAAACTCATTTTGTGCATTGCTCTTTTCCTGCAGCCTTTCGATTGGGCTGCTGCTTTTAAGGGGCTGCCATTTCTCTTCGTCATTTGCGCCAAGCTCAACAATTACAGGCAATTCCTCATCAATAAATGCCTGCAATTTCCCTGTATCGTCCCATACTTCAAGTCGTTGTGCTGAAAAGCTCGTCTTTTCAAGATAATGTTCGCTGCGTGAATTTACGTTGTAGCTTTCTACCTTCATTTTATTTCCCCCCGTTGCAAGATTTTAGGTTCCTTCCTGCTTGCGCGGAAGCGCTGATGGCATAACTCAGCTTCCTGCTTTATATAGCCATACCTTATTTATCGATATATTTTCTATTTAACTTAACTTATTTATTAAAAATGACGATATATGAAATGTCGGCAGTTATATTTAGGCCCCGGGGTAGGGGCTGCTTGTAGAAAACGCAGGGCATGCCCTAAAGTGAGAGGATGATAGAAATTTCTACTGCGAGTCTTAATGAAATTCAATTAGATTTTTTGCGTGAGCTTGAAAACATAGGTGCAGGCAATGCTGCTACTGCGCTTTCATCAATACTCGGCAGACCCATTGCGCTTGAAATTCCAAAAGCGCGGCTTTGCAGCATAACGCAAATGCCAAAGACAATGGAGGACGCTGGGAAGCTTGTAACAGGAAGCATAGTAGGTATGAGCGGCGACCTAGAAGGGCTTATACTTTTTATTCAAACGCTTGAGGATGCAGCATTGCTTGCTGACTCCATGTTAAAAAGTGCAGGCATTTTAGAGGAACAGGGCGAGTTTCCCTCAAAACTGCAGCAGTCTGCACTGCTCGAACTCTCAAATATTCTTTGCGGCGCGTATGTAAATGCAATAGCAGAGCTTACTATGCTTCGTATAAACTGTTCTGTGCCTGTATTTACTATTGATATGGCAGGGGCTATAATGAACGTGCCTGCTGCAATGTATGGAATGTCAGGCGATGTTGCGCTTTTGCTTGAAACAGTGTTTTGTGAAAGCAACAGGGATGCTGCAGCCCACTTTTTCTTAATACCCGATATCCGCTCACGCGATACGCTTATGAAAAAGATGGGAATAGCATAATGGCTAACACAATAATAGGCATAGCAGAAATGGCGCTTGCGCACTCACCAGATAGCCTGACTACACTCGGGCTTGGCTCATGCGTTGGTATTGCGCTTTATGACCACACAAAGCGGATTGGCGGTCTTTCGCATATTCTTTTGCCAAAGGCGCCGGAGAATGGGAACGGGTTCCACCGCCCGAAATATGCGGATACGGCAATTAGTGAACTAGTGGAGAGGATGACCAGTGCAGGGGCAAACCGCAGCACTATTACGGCAAAGCTCGCAGGCGGCGCGCAAATGTTTGTTTCGGAAGCTGTTGGAGATGTTTTGCAAGTTGGCAAGCGCAATGTGGAAATGTGCAAGGAAGTGCTTAAGGAACTGCGCATTGTAATAATAGGTGAGGACACAGGCGGAAACGCAGGGCGAACCATTGTTTTTGACTGCGGTACAGGCATACTCACTATTCAAACAGCCTGGCCCGTTACGCATAAAACGCTTTAGAGCGGCTGTACAATAAATTCGGAGGTTTTGAGGTTTTATGAAAAAGGTGCTAATTGTTGATGATGCGGCATTTATGAGGATTTCCATTAAAAACATCATAACCAAGCATGGGTATGAGGTTTGCGGCGAGGCGGAAAACGGGGCAGTCGCGCTCTTGCGCTATAAGGAACTTTCCCCTGATATTGTTACAATGGATATTACAATGCCTGAGATGGATGGCTTAACAGGCCTTAAGCAAATTTTAAGCTTTGACCCAAAAGCGAATGTGCTTATGGTTTCTGCAATGGGGCAGGAAAGCATGGTTCGCGAAGCAATAATGGCTGGTGCAAAAGGCTTTATCGTAAAGCCCTTTAAGGAAGATTCTATTATGAGTGCGCTTAACAGCATAGGGTAGGTCTTTTTTAGCTTAGGCACAAAAAAGAAGGAAATAATTTATGAGGTATGTTTCATCAAATTGTCTGCGCGAAGGGCAGGTGCTTGCAAAGGATCTTGCCTTTGATTTAAAGCGCCCGCTCCTTAGGCGGGGCGTTTCCCTCTCGCCCTCACAAATTCAAAAAATCACAGAACTTGGCATTCAGGGCGTATATATAAACGACAACCTTTCCGAAGACCTCGAAATCGCAAATGTTATAAGCGATGAGCTTAGGCACAGAGCCAAGCAGGAAGTGCGCACAATGCTTGTGGGCGCAAGCGTCGGTTTTGGCAAAAGCACGCGCTTTGTTAAAACAATAAAGCTTAAGAGCGTAATCTCCGACATTGTAAGCGAAATTATGACAAACCGCGAAACAATGGTAAACATGGTCGATATAAGAACTTATGACGACTATACGCTTAGCCACAGCATAAATGTGGCTGTGCTCTCATGCGTGTTGGGCGTTGTGCTCAACTTAAACGCCATAATGCTTAATGAGCTTGCAATGGGCGCGCTTTTGCACGACATCGGCAAAGTTTTTATTGATAAGAAGATTATAAACAAGCCGGGCAAGTTAACGCCGGATGAACTTAAAGAAGCGCGCAGGCACAGCGCGCTTGGCCACGCCTACCTCGTGCCAAGCAAGGATATGCCCGAAAACTCAAAGCTTGTCGTGCTCTGCCACCACGAGCAGTTTAACGGCTGCGGCTACCCGCACGGGCTTGCAGGCGAGGATATTCATTTATACGGCAGAATTGCGTGCGTTGCGGATGTTTATGACGCGCTTGTATCAGAACGACCCTATCGCTCGCCAAAGCGCGCCTTCCTGCCATCTGACGCTGTTGAATATGTTATGGCGGGCTATAACTCGATGTTTGACCCTGAAATTGTAGATGCCTTTACAAAGCGCATTGCGCCCTACCCAAT
>CAYWTY010000010.1:0-2655 GCA_964461335.1 uncultured Oscillospiraceae bacterium | reverse complement strand
AACTAAAAAGCGGCTTGCGCCGCTTTTATATGTTGCGTATCCGTTGTGGCTATGCGCTTACTGGAGAAGCTGCAGCACGCCCTGGGGGGCTGCGTTTGCCTGCGCCAACATTGCTGTTGCAGCCTGCACGAGGATGTTGTTCTTTGTGTAATTCGTCATCTCTTTTGCCATGTCAAGGTCGCGTATGCGGCTTTCTGCAGCTGAGAGGTTTTCCGCTGATGTGTCAAGGTTGTTAATCTTGTGCTGCAGGCGGTTCTGCAAAGCGCCAAGGTTTGCGCGCTGCGTTGAAACAGTGTTTATGGCATTATCAACGGTTGTAATTGCGCTTGACGCTTTAGCTTGTGTATCAATTTCTATGCCGCTTGTAACACCGAGTGCATCAGCTTGCATGTTTCCGATTGCAATCGTCAGATTATCGTTTTCGTTAGCGCCTGTTTGGATTATTGCACCGCTTCCGGCGACTGTGAAAGTTATTCCTTGCCCTGTAAACGCATCTGCTACGTGACCGTTAACTTCAATAGAAACCTTTTTGCCTCCGCCAAAATTAAGGTCAATTTTTGTTACACCACTAGTAGACGGCTGGTTAACAAGCACAGCGCTTGCGCCAACAGTTGCTGTATACGGCGTACCGGTAGCACCAGGCCGTGTGAATGCAACTGTGTAAGTTCCTGCGGCAAAGCCCTCGATACTGATTGAGGAAATCCCAAGTACACCTTCTCGCATAGTCGATGCATCCGAAACAGTGGATGTTACCCCAAACGCCCCTTTAAGGAGTTCTTTGTTGTTGAACTTGGTCTTTTCGGCTATATCATCGATTTCATCTTTAAGCTGGGCGAATTCAGCATTTAGCGCTACACGGTCAACGGTTGTTTCGTTTGTGTCAGAAGCTGACTGTACGGCAAGCTCGCGCATACGCTGGAGAATTGAGTGTGTTTCAGTAAGCGCGCCTTCAGCAGTTTGCACTAATGAAATTGCATCCTGGCTGTTTTTAGAAGCCATTGTCAAGCCGCGGATTTGCGCACGCATTTTTTCCGAAATAGCGAGGCCTGCCGCATCATCACCTGCGCGGTTGATGCGAACGCCTGAAGAAAGCTTTTCGGTTGCTGCTGCTGCGCTGCCATTGTTTACTGTGTACTGCCTGAAGGTGTTAAGTGCCATTAGGTTGTTGTTGATACGCATTTTGTGTTCCTCCTTGATAATATAATCGGCATCCATGCCTTGTACGCATAAATAAGCGCTTTGCCGCAGGCGCCTTGCAGGTATACGCTTATTTTCACGCCTGCTAAATATATCGACTAAAAAGTTTTAGACTTTAGCTTAATAGCAAAATAATTTATATAAACTTTACAAGCATAGCCCCAAAACATTAAAAAGAGTTGAATATATACATGCAGATGTATACAATAAACATGGAAGATTATGTCCTCTATTGGCGATATACGGTGTAATTTGGTGTTTTAGCCGCAATAAAAGGCGACGTTCTGTCAAAAAAACTTTGGGTTTAGGTGAAGACTTTGCCGGATTTTCTTAAAAAAACTACGGACAGGCTTTTTGCATATTTCAAGGCGCTCGAAAAGGGGCAAAAGGCGCGCTTCTTTGTGCTGTTTACCCTTTCTATTGTTCTGCTTATAGCTGCCTCTGTTCTGTTTAACCAAAAATCATACACTGTGCTTTACAGCGGTATGGATACTGGTGACGCTGGCGATGTTTTAGGTGTACTATCTGAAATGGGCGTTGCTGCAAAAGCGCAGGGCAATGACACAATTTTAGTAGAAAGCAGCCAGGCGGATAGTGTGCGGATGCAGCTTGCCTCAGAGGGCTACCCGAAAAGCGGCTTAAACTTCGATATTTTCAAAGGCGCCTCAGGGCTTGGCGCAACTGATATGGAAAAGCGCGTCTATTATCAGTTTCAGCTTCAGGAAAACTTAAGCAAAGTTATCCGCAAGCTTGATAAAGTCGAAGACGCAGTTGTGAATATTTCGCTTGCAAAAGAAAGCGCATTTGTGCTTTCAAGCGATGAAAAGCCCGCAAGCGCTGCCGTGCTTTTAAAGCTTAAAAGCGGCGCCGTAATTTCAAGCGGCGAAGTTCGCGCAATAGCGGAGCTTGTTTCAAAAAGCGTTTCAGGGCTTAATGTTGATGATGTGCGCATTATAGATTCAAACATGACGCTCTATACCTCTGTGCGCTCAGAAGAATACGAGGCAGTAGGCACGCAGTTTGAGCTGCAGCAAAGCATAAAGGCAAGTTTGCAGCGCCAGCTTATAAACCTGCTTGCGCCGGTGTTTGGCAGCGGAAACGTGCTTGCAGAAGTTAACGTTCTGCTCAACTTTGATAAGCAGCAGACAGAAACAGTCGAGTTCAGCCCGCCAATAGCAGGCAGCGAGCAGGGGCTTGCCGTAAGCATTCAGGAGCTTGCAGAAACTATTCGCGGAAGTTCCGCTTCAGGCGTGCCCGGGCTTGATTCAAGCGGCGGCACCTCAATTACCACAACCTACCCTGAGCTTGAAGACGAAGCGTCTGTATATAAAAAGGTGAGCCGCGAGGCTAACCTTGAGCTTAACGAAACGCGCACCCAAATTACAAACAGCCAGGGGCAAATCCGCGACCTTTCTGTTGCAATTGTTATAGACAGCTCACAAATCGAAGACGACTATT
>CAYWTY010000009.1:0-33877 GCA_964461335.1 uncultured Oscillospiraceae bacterium | reverse complement strand
CAACCATATTTTCCAGGGCAACAGCCTAAAGCTTGACCCAAGAAAGATTACATGGCGCCGCTGTGTTGATATGAACGACAGGCAGCTGCGCTCAATTGTCTGTGGGCTTGGGAGTGTTGGCGGAATGCCCCGTGAGGATGGGTTTGATATTACTGTTGCATCTGAAGTAATGGCGCTTTTATGCCTTTCGGAAAATATTACTGTACTTAAAGAGAAGCTCTCGAAAATAATCGTTGGCTATACATTTGAGAATGAGCCTGTTACTGCAGGCCAGCTTAAAGCGCATGGTGCAATGGCAGCGCTTTTAAAAGAAGCGCTTAAGCCGAACCTTGTGCAAACGCTTGAGGGTACGCCTGCGCTTATCCACGGCGGCCCGTTTGCAAACATTGCGCATGGGTGCAACTCAATTATTGCAACAAAAACAGCGCTTAAGCTAGGCGACTATGCAGTAACAGAAGCAGGCTTTGGCGCTGACTTAGGCGCTGAAAAATTCTTAGATATAAAATGCCGCTTAGCAGGCTTAACTCCGAGCGCTGTTGTTGTTGTTGCTACAATTCGCGCTTTGAAGCACCACGGAGGCGCAGCAAAGGGTGAGCTATCAAAGGAAGATTTTAATGCGCTTGAAAAAGGGCTTCCAAACCTTTTGCAGCATATAGAAAACATTAAAACTGTATTCGGGCTCCCATGCGTTGTTGCGCTTAACCGCTTCCCGACTGATACTGAAGCTGAACTTGCGCTTGCAGAGGAAAGATGCAAAGCGCTTGGCGTAAATGCAGTGCTTACTGAAGTTTGGGCTAAAGGCGGAGAAGGCGGAGCTGCTTTAGCAGAAGAAGTCGTGCGCTTGTGTGAACAAAAGAATGAGTTTAGCTTCAGCTATGAGCTCTCGCTTCCAATACTCGAGAAGATTGAGCGCATAGTCAAAAGAGTTTACCACGGCGAGAGCGTACAGCTCCTGCCTGCAGCAAAAAAGCAGCTTGAGCAGCTTACAAAGCTCGGGTTTGCTGAGCTTCCAATTTGCATGGCAAAAACGCAGTACAGCTTTTCGGATAACCCGCTGCTCCTTGGCGCGCCAAAAGGCTTTGAGGTTACTGTGCGAAACCTTAAGGTAAGCGCAGGCGCAGGCTTTATTGTTGCCTTAGCAGGCGATATTATGACAATGCCCGGGCTGCCCAAGGTACCTGCAGCAGAAAGCATTGATGTAGATTGTGAAGGCAAAATAAGCGGCCTATTCTAAAAACAAAAGACTGGACTGTGAAGTACTCCCTTTTATGGGGGTACTTTTGTTTTAAGCAATATGTAGGTGCGATTACTAATCGCCCGCCTTTGTTTTTGCATGCTTTTCTAATTCAATATACCCCGACTGCACGGCCTAAAGCTGCTACAAACGCGCAAAGCACAAGCCCAAATAATGTTGGCAGCAAGAAGGCAGCAACAGTCCATTTCAAGCTGCGCGTTTCCTTCCATATGGTAATCAGGGTTGTTGAGCAAGGCCAATGCAGGAGCGTAAAAAGCATTGTGCAGAGCGCTCTTACCCATGTCCAGCCGTTTTCAAGCAGGAGCGATTTAAAGGCTAAAAGCGAGTCTAGCTCAAGTAAAGCACTCTTTGAGAGGTATGTCATAACAATTAACGGCATAACTATTTCGTTTGCAGGCAGCCCCAAAATAAAGGCCATAAGGATTACCCCATCAAGCCCAAAAAAGCGCGCAGGGCCATCAAGGAATGCAGTACAGTATTTAAGAATGGTAACTCCATTTATACTTAAATTTGCAAGCAGCCAAATAAACAGCCCCATTGGCGCTGCAATAAGCGCAGCGCGGCCAAGCACAGATAAAGTACGCTCAAAGAGTGAGCGCAAAAGCACCTTTGCTACCTGTGGCATCCTATACGGCGGCAGTTCAAGCGTAAACGAGGATGGAACCCCGCGAAGCAGAGTTTTAGATAGCAGCGTTGAAGAGACGAATGTCAGCCAAATGCCAAGCGCAATAAAAGCAGCAAGCATAAGCGCAGAAATAAGCGTAGCAGTATGGTGTGCTGCAGCGCTTGCAAAAAACATAGTAATTACTGCAATCAGCGTTGGGAAACGGCCGTTGCAGGGCACAAAATTGTTCGTAAGTATTGCAATAAGGCGTTCGCGCGGGCTGTTTATAATCCTGCAGCCAATAACCCCTGCTGCATTGCAGCCAAGCCCCATGCACATTGTCAGGCTTTGCTTGCCGCAAGCATTGGCGCACCGAAAGCAGTTATCAAGGTTAAAAGCAACCCGCGGCAAATAGCCTAAATCCTCAAGCAATGTAAAAAGCTGAAAGAATATAGCCATTGGCGGGAGCATTACAGACACTACCCAGGCAAGCACGCGAAACATCCCGAAGATCAATGCGCCCGAAAGCCATAGAGGCGCATTAACAAGCGCAGCTAAACTAATTAACTTCACCTCAACCCAATTAAAGGCGCTTGCTATGAGCCTTGAAGGGTAGTTCGCGCCTACAAGCGTAATATAAAACACCAGCGCAAGCAGCAAGAACATAATAGCTGCCCCACTCCACCTGCCTGTTAAGATGCGGTCTGCCTTTAGCTGGCCTTTTAAGTATGAAGGCGTCTCAAGAGTTACGGTTTCTTTAAAAATATGCTCTGCATGGGCAAAAAGCCCTGAAACCAGGCTATCCTTTAAGCGCCGCTTAGTATAGCCCTCGCCTTTGAGCAGGTTCTGTGCTTGTTCAAGCTCGGCTTTTAGGGCTTCATGCGAAGAAAGCGAAAACCCCAAAAGCGCATCAATACTGCTTTGAATAGGGGTTTCCCCCTCTAAAAGCCTAAGCGCCCCAAAGCGTGCATTAAGCTTAAGGTTTAGAGTTTTTAGCTTTTCGCTAAGCAATGCTGCCGCACTCTCAATAGCATCATCATAAGTTACACTTGCGGGTTTTGGGATATGCCCATTGCAAAGGCGCTCGACTTTGCTCATTAAAGCATCAAGTCCCTTTTTTGCAGTTGCTGTTGTAGCTACAACAGGGACGCCTAAGCATTGCTCAAGTCTTTCGGTATTTATTGAAATGCCCTTCTTCTTAGCTTCATCCATAAGGTTGAGGCAAACAATGACTTTTGGCGTAATTTCGAGCGTTTGAAGCACAAGGTTTAAATTGCGCTCAAGGCAGGTCGCATCGCATACTACAACAACAGCATCAAAAGCCTCTTCACGCTTGGAATCTCCAAAACTGCCTAAGCAGAGGAAGTCGCACGCTATTTTTTCTTCCTCTGAATCTGCCATTAGCGAATATGTACCTGGTAAATCAACAAGCTCATACTCTATATCATTATAAAAATAATTTCCCCGGCAATTTTCGACAGTTTTCCCAGGCCAGTTGCCCGTATGCTGGTGCATCCCTGTAAGCGCATTAAAAACTGTGCTTTTGCCTACATTCGGGTTCCCTAAAAGTGCCACAACACGCTTTTGTGCCTCTACATGACGATTCTTTTGTTTGCGCGGAAAAACTCTTTTAAACTCCACACAACTACTCCTTAGAAGGTTCAAGCCCCACCATTAGCGCGTCTTCGTTTCTAAGCGCTATAACAGCGCCGCGTATTAAATATGCTTTTGGGTTGCCTGAGGGCGCCCCATACAGGCATGTAGCGGATGCCCCCGGTGTTAACCCTATATCAAGCAGACGCCTTCTGCACGCGCCTCTAGCGCTTAAGACCCCCACCCTTACAGGCATGCCAAAGGGTACGCATAAGAGGTTTGCCATCATACTTTGGCACCTCCTTTCATATGTTGCACTAGCGCAATAATCTTTCCCGTACACAATAATATGCAGGCAGGGTAATAAGCGTGAAAGCGATTATGAGCGAATTTAGAACTTTGGATGGCTATGAGCGCATAGAAAAGCGTGCGCTCACGCGCACAATGGAAGATTACCTTGAAATGATATGCAGGCTTGTAAAGCATGAGCCTGCTGTACGCGTGCAAACAATTGCGCATGCGCTTAATGTTCGGCCTTCTTCTGTAACAAAAATGGCCAAGCAGCTCGCAGAACGCGGCTTTTTGGAATACAGACCCTATGCATACTTGAAGCTTACGCCTTTAGGTGAAGAAAAGGGAGCGTATCTTTTATATAGGCATGATGTGCTCCATGAGTTCCTATGTGAGTTAAACGGCACAATGCAGGAGCTTGAACAGGTTGAGCTGATTGAGCATTTTCTTAATGAAGCAACTGTGCAAAACATCGAAAAGCTAACTAAAAAACTAAAAACAGAACAAGCAGAATAAACTCAAAGCTTTACTCTTCGCCTTAAATTGAAAGCGCTTGCTGCGCTTTATGCAGCGCGCAAGCTAAACAATATGCCGAAGTTCTACCTAAAGAGCGGCAACTTATGCTATTTATATGTAAGACAATTTTTGTTTTTATCTCTTAAGCCGGCATATATTATTGCTGCTGCACTAATTGCAATAAGCGATAGCATAGTAAGCCCGCTTCGAAGCCCGAAAGCCTGGCTGACTATCCCCATTAGCGCAGGACCAACAGCGCCTCCAAGATTGCCTGAAGTAACTATAATACTCGCAGCCGCCCCTGTATCGCCAGGGCAGGCATCTAGTGCTATCCCTGCAACGCTTGGCCATACAGGCCCTGAGGCAGCGCCTAAGAGCGTATAGCAAGCAAGCGCAAAATATGCGTTTTGAGCAAAAGAGAGCGCAACAACAGTAAGTGCGCATATACCACATGAGCCAAGTATTATAAGCTTGCGGTTTGCGCGTATGCGGCTCATAGCAAGGCGTGTTACAAACATTGCAAGCCAGTATAAAGAAATGCCGTACGCTCCAAGCTCAGGCGCAGAAATTTCTACAACAAAAAGCGACTCAACAAAAAATGCAAGCCCGACCTCAAACCCAACATATAAGAGCATTGCTGAGCAAAGCGCTATAAGCAGCGGGTTTTTTAAGAGTTTGAATACAGAGCTGCTTTGTGATTTGCCATTATTAACTATTGGCATATGTGAAATAAGCATAAGCGGGTAAAGCAAAAGGAACCCGCCGCCTGCAAGCAGGAACACTATACGCCAAGACGCGCCTAAGGAGCGCATGAGCATATCGCTAAAGAGCGGGCCTGCAACTGCACCCAAGCTGAACATTGCTTGAACAAGGCTTAAAGTTCTCCCAGAATCACCATCCGGCGTTGTATCTGATAGGGCTGCAGTTGAAACACTCTCAGATACTGCAAACCCTACGCCTAAAACAGCGACACCTGCAACAAACAACAAAGCGGAATGCGCTAAGCTTGCAACTACACAGCCAAGCGTAAAAACCGGGACACTAAAAGCAAGCACACGTTTTTTACCCACTCTGTCCGACAACCTGCCAAAGAGCAGCGGCATACCTATTGATGCAAAAAACTGCGCGCTCGCGAGTATGCCCATCATGGATGTGTTAAGACCGAAGTCTCTTGCTACATTTAAAAGCACAAGCTGGAACCCGCCTGCTTCAAAACCAAGGAAAAACATTAAAAGTGCGGTAACCCACACTAAAAGCTTTCGCGAAGTTTTAAGTTTTGAAAAACACCCAAGCTCCAAACAGACCTCCAACACATCTTGCCTTCACCTGCAGCACAAGACACATAGAGCATAATACACTATTTAACTGCGCTTAGCAAATGCAAACAATGTCAATATATACGAATGCTAAATTGAATAATCCAGCCCATCACTAAGGAGCTGTTCGTCTAAAAGATCCTGCAATGATTTTGAGTTAAGATAAGTGTTTATAACCTCATAAAGTCCGCTCCAAAATGGTAGCGTTGGGCAGAACCCCTTCCTTTGGCAATTCTTTAAAGTATCCTCAAGGCATGCAACAGGCGCAAATTCGCCTTCTGTTACGCGTAATACCTCGCCTATTGTATAGTCTCTTGGGTGCTTAATGAGCATGTAACCGCCCTGTGGGCCGCGGCTGCTTTTTAGCAGGCCGGCACGCGTTAAGGAAGCAACAATTTGCTCAAGGTATTTTACTGAAATCCCCTGGCGCTCTGATGCATCCTTAAGCGTTACCCACCCGCCTGTGTTATTCGTAGCAAGGTCGAGCATAAGCCTAAGCGCATAGCGCCCTTTTGCCGAAATCTTCATACGCCCCCCAAATTCACAATAGCATGGAGCATAAGCTAAATCAGCTTAGCTCTAAAGCGCAACAAAGAGCCGCTCTTTTTAAGCGGCTCTTTATCGTTTTGTTTCAGGCAGGTTCAAAAGCGTCCTTAGTGGCGCCGCAGATTGGGCATACCCAATCGTCAGGGACATCTTCAAAGGCTGTTCCTGCCGCAACCCCATTGTCTGGGTCTCCTACTTCAGGGTCGTACTCATACCCGCATACAGTGCAAACGTAGACCATGTGAAACCTCCTGTTTTATTATTCCGCCCCTTTGGCGTCTTTTGAAGCAAGGTATCCGTTTATGCGCTCAATAAGTTCATCTGCATCAATGCCATGAACAGCGCATGCCTGGCCAAGGTCTTCGCCGTGTGCCATCAGGCAGCCCAGGCAATGCATGCCTGTTGCAGAAAGAATATCCGCAATACCGTCGTCGAGCTTAAGAATATTTGCTATTGTCATATCTTTGTTAACCCGCATTTTTACTCCTCCTGTATTAATAATCTGTTAGGACTTTATTTCGAATTTGTTTGCACACCTTGTGCATGTTACCCTGAGCTTACCCTTGCCGCGAGGTACGCGCAGCCTTTGGGCGCATTGGGGGCAAATAAAATACTTGTACTTCCTCCGCTCTGCAAACGTGGGGTTTACATTTGCCTTGCGCGCCCGCTGCCCTCTATGGAAGAAGGCTCTAAGCTTGGCGCTAAAGGGCGCCCACCAGGCAACAAACTTTTCGTTCTCGAGCCTTCTTGCGTTAAAGTCGCGCGAGAGCATCCTAAAAAGCATTAAACCTGCAAACAGGGCAGAAATAACAGAAAGAATGGGGCGCACAGGGCTGTTATAGCTAAAAAACAGACCAAGCACAGCAAAAAATACTGTACAGATACCAAGCGCCCTATTTAAATAGTCGTTGCCGTAGCGGCCCTGAAGCATATTATCCTCCCTTTAATGATACCACAAAAAATGCAAGCCTGACAAAAGTAAAGAAAATTATTCCATTGATTCTTGTATAAGGAGCATAGCAGAAAGCGGTTCAAGCTCAACTCGAAGTTCGGATTTATTAGAGCTGAACGTATTTGCAGAAAGTACATCGCGCCATATGCCATTTAGCGAAACAGTGACAGAGGCATCCGGCCCTTCATTAAGCTGCTCAGGGTTGAAGCAAACTACCTTTTGCTCAAAAGCGCGGTTAACAAGCAAAAGTGCCTTCGCCTCCTTTGCTTCATGGCAAAACGCATCAAGGCCATTATGAGTATAGCGGAGCACTGCGAAAACATCTTCTAAAAGCGCACCCATCCTGCAAAAGCCCGCAAATAGTGCAGCATTTTCATGTCGTGCCTTAGAAAGGCAGCTGCAGATGTTTTGCAAAAACTCGTCCTCCCTGCCCCACGGGAATGTACCGCGGTTAAATGGGTCTGCCATGCCTGTAAGCCCTGCTTCATCACCATAATATATGCTTGGCACACCTGGCAAAGCCATTTGAAGTGCAGTTGCCAAAACAAAAAGTTTTCTGCCCTGCTTTAGCGCCTCGCTGCTTAGGCAAACTTCCGCCTGCTCAGCACGCGTTAGTGCATCCCTATCAGGCGCACCTGAAAGTACAGACAATATTCGAACTGTATCATGGGTTGAAAGCAGGTTCATTGCCGCATAGTAAAACGGTTTCGGGTAACGCTCACGCTGCCTTTGGAGGCTGTTGTTTAGCTCAAATGCATCTGACTTAGTTAGAAGAAAGTCAGCAACTGCATTGCGAAAGGGGTAGTTCATTACACTATCGAGTGAATTCCCAAGCGCATACTCGCGGCGCTTTCCATATGCGACTTTAGTTGTCGCATCCTCCCAGACCTCCCCAAGGAGCACGTTTTCTTTGTTAAGCGCCTTTAAGCGCGAGCGCAGTAGGGCAATAAACGAATCCGGCAGCTCATCTGCAACATCAAGCCTCCAGCCTGCAACACCGTGGTTTTCCCAAAATTCGAGAAGGGAACCATCCCCTCCCATTACAAAGTCTATATAGCTTTCTGCATGTTCGTCAACCTCAGGCAGCTCCGGGAACCCCCACCAGCTTCTGTAACCATGCAGAAAGATATCGCCGAAATAGAACCAGCTCCTATATGGGGATAAAGCTGACTCAAACGCACCTACATCTTCGTATCTTTTGTATTTATTAAAATACCTGCTGTCAGCGCCTGTATGCGAAAACACTCCGTCAAGCATTATGCGGATGCCCTGTTCCTTAGCCTTTATGCAAAGCTCCTTAAATGAGGAGTTGCTGCCTAAGATTGGGTCGACCTTTAAATAATCCGCAGTATCGTAGCGATGGTTTGACGCACTTTCAAAAACAGGGTTAAGATACAGGCATGTTACTCCAAAGCGCTTGAAGTACGGCAGCGCCTCAAGTATACCCTGTATATTGCCGCAGAAGAAATCATCCGGCTTATAATCTGCTTCACCTTGCGCAGGCATATATTCGGGAAGTTCGCCCCAGTTTTCGTGAACACGGACTCTTCGCCCATGCGCACGGTGGTATTCAACTCCGTCTGTGCATTCCCCGCTCTTTAGAAAACGGTCAGGGAAGATTTGGTATATTAACCCTTCTCTAAACCACCTTGGCACCTCAAAGTCAGCGCTGTAAACCGTAACCTGATAGCCAGGCGGCTCATAAACGCAAAGCCCGCCCTCTCCGCTTTTGCCGCCATAGCAAAATGTTTGACCATCCGGCTTTTCAAGAGTAAAAAAGTACCAGACAAGCCCCGGAGTTTCGGGCATTTGCGCATATGCCTCAAAATACACGCCTTCACCGCAAGGAAAGCTCTCCATAGGTATAAGCACTTCGCCCTCGTTTACCCAGAGCCTTAACAAAGCAGATGAAGTTTTAAAGGCAGCCCCTGCCTTAAGCCTGAGCCGTACCTTACTCAAAACTGTTACTGCACCTTGCGGCATGCGGTAAAACTCAAGCCTTGAGTGGTGCAGGATTTCCTTTTGCATTAACACACTCCCTGCTCAATATCGCAGTTAAACCTTATTCTAATTAAACTTGCTGTTTTTCTCAAGAGTATGCGCCAAGATGTTGCGGAATTGTCACATTGCCCATAATATTCAGACCCTAAGCCGCTTTAAGATTTCATCCTTAAGCTCACGCTTGCGTTCAATTAAGAAGAGAATAAGCCCAAGCGCAAACGCAGGTATTATAACAAACCAGGACCAGCCAAGCTCAACCTTCATATTATTGTATAAATCCAAAATAACCTCAAGCCCCATCATAGCAGCGCCTACGGACATTACAACAAGCCCGTACCTCTGCCAGCCTGACATAATCCCGCCTCTTAGAACAAGCACATCTATTAAAGCAATAACGCCATAAAGGAGCACTTGGGGCATAGCAAGCGTAATGTACCAATCAGAGCTCGAGTCTGCAAGGTTTATAACATACAGGTATAAAAGCAGCACGCAAATGTCGAGCATAACAACTGCAACAGGGTGCATACCGGTATAAATCAAGGGGAAAAGTGCAAGCACCCAAATTAGAGCAAGCGAAGCTACAACATAAATTGACCATGTGAGCGCATCCTGATAAACAAGGTTTGCCATTATGCATACTACTGCAGCAAGCGCAAATACAACGCTTATAATGAGCGCGCTAAAGCGGCGCTCTACACGCGACTGCATTCGCACAATGCGTGTACTGTACGGTTTTGGAAGCGATGGGTCGTAGGGTTCTTTTGGGTTTAATGCCTCAACTCCGCAAAGCGGGCAATGCTCCATGCTCTTTTCAAGCTCTACACCGCAGTTTACACAATAAGCCACGCCATTCTCCTTTACTAAACTTGGTTGCTTTCAACAAGCACATGCAGCCCTTGGCCTACAAGCGCCTTAAAAAACATTCGTTCTACATATGGTTCCGCTATAATCCGCGTAAATGTAATTGAAAGCACATCATCTACGCTTGCAACAGCGCACTCGAGCGCGTTTTTGCGGGCTGTGCAAAGTACAAGGTCAATTCTTCGCACATATGGGCGCATAACCTCTGGCAGTTCCACACTGCCAAGGTTTGAAAGCACTGTTGTAAAAACAGCCTCTCCCGTAAGCTCGTATACAAGCCTGATGCTGAGTTTTTTTAGAAAAAGAGGTATAACGCGCAGCGCAATATTTTGTGCAGCACTGACATTTTGGGAAATGCGTGCATTTAGGTTTTTTTCGGTGAACATAAAGCGGAAGTAATGGTGCACCTGCAAAAGCGTTTCCTCAAAGCTGAAGACCCCGAAATTCGGGTCAATACCCGGGTTTAAATATTGAGAGAAGTTTCTAAGCGTCTTTGTCGGGTAGTATTTGCGCAGGTTAACAGGTACGCTTACTCTTATAGGGCGCAGCCGTGCTTGTAGCTGCGCAGTCTGCATTGAATAAATTACATAAATAAGGGTTGCTGTAAGGTATTCGGTTAAGGATACTTTATGTGCTCTTGCAAGCGCAATTGCCTCTTTAACGCTAAGCTCCCCAGTTGTTATTACACGCATGCCAGTGTGCAGCGGAGTGCCGGAAATGTGATATGCTTGCGGCTCATGCCTTGGAAGGCGCCCTTTAACGCGCGAAAAGCGCGAAAAGCTATCTTCAAGCTCTTCTTCGTTTGGCTCTTCGCATAAATCAAGTATCCCGTTTTTTACAGGAACATTTATGCCCTGCTCTCTAAGATATTGTGCAAGCAGGGTTTTCGTGAACACAAGCCCTGCGCTTCCATCGCATACAACATGCGCAAACTCGCATGAGATTCGGTTATTGTGCACCTTGACTCGAAACGGCAGCTCTTTTTTAGCTATTGGCTCACATGGGTTAAGCGTATCGTCCTCAACAAGCGCCCGTATTTCAAGCTCTTCAAGGTAGTACCAAAATGCGCCGCGCCTTAGCCTTACATAAAACCCCGGAAAGCGGCTTCGCATTTTATCAAGCGCTGCCTGGAGCGCCTCTCGCTTTACCTGCGACTGCATAACAACAGTTAAGCGGAACATGGATGTCCAGCCTTTATACTCGATTACAGGGTAGATATTTGCCGCATTGTCAAGCGGGTACCATTGCTTTTTCTCCAATTAGCCTCCTTTGGCCTTAGGCAGGAGTATGCCCTATATGCTTTAACACATAGCCGGCAATTTGGCGCATTGCAGCATGGCTTTCCGGTGTGTCGAACACTTGGAACACATGCCACATTCCTTCCCATTCGAGAAGCTCTGCATTTACTCCGTCACGCACCATTGCCCTTCTAAGCCTTCGCGCCTCACCAAGCAAAAGCTCGTTTGTGCCAACATGTATTAGTGTTGGCGGGAAACCGAGAAAGTTTGCATATACAGGCGAAATCAAAGGCTCCATTAAAGGCTTCCCATATGCATAATACATAACTGCGCGAATGAGCTTTTTCCGCTCAAGCATTGGGTCAAGGCGCCTGTTTTCATGGTAGCTTGCATCAGATAGCGTAAGGTCAACCCAAGGAGAAAGCGCAACAAGCGCACTAGGCAGCGAGAGACCCAAATCGCGCGCTTTAAGGCAGGTTGCTATTTCAAGCCCGCCGCCTGCAGAGTCGCCCACAAACGCAACGCGTGAGGGCAAAAGCCCAAGCGAAAGCATGTACTCCCATGCAGCAAGCCCATCCTCAAGCGCTGCAGGAAAGGGGTGTTCAGGCGCAAGCCTATACTCAAACGAGAGTACGTTGCGTCGTGTAGCCTGTGCAAAGTCAACAGCAAGCGGGCGGTTGCTTATTATGCTGCCTGTCATATATGCGCCGCCATGGAAATACAAAATTGCCTCGTCTTCAGGTGCGCCAAGCGTGTGGAACCACTCTACGCGCATATTCCCTATACAGTCCGTTGCAACAACCATATCCTCAGGAAGCTGCTTTACATCATTTTCCGCAAGCAAATCCTGCCCCACCCTTTCCATTTCAAGGCTGAGGTTGTTAAGAAGCGGTCTGAACCCGCGTATAGCGGATTGGAGAAGGCTGCTTACTGCGCTTGGCATTTTACTTCCTTTCGAGTTGCAAAGCGTGGGGGTTTTTAAGTTCAAGGTGCGGCTTAAAGGCTTATGTTTGAACAAGGTATGCGTTTATAAACGCATCAAGCTCCCCATCCATAACTGCCTGTATATTTCCGTTTTCAACGCCTGTGCGATGGTCTTTAACAAGTGTATACGGCTGGAACACATAGGAGCGGATTTGGCTTCCCCATTCGATTCTTTTCATATCGCCCTTAATTTTTGACATTTGCTCCATATGCTCACGCTCTTGTAGCTCTAAAAGTTTACCCTTAAGCATTCGCATTGCAGTTTCTCTATTTTGAAGCTGGCTGCGCTCGTTCTGGCATTGCACAACTATTCCTGTTGGAATGTGTGTAAGGCGAATTGCAGAGGATGTCTTGTTTACATGCTGACCGCCTGCTCCGCTTGAGCGGTATGTATCAACACGCACATCATCCATATCAACTTCAACATGATCCATGCCTTCATCAAAAATCGGCGTTACATCAAGGGATGCAAAAGAGGTATGCCGCCTGCCTGAAGAATCAAACGGAGATATGCGCACAAGCCTGTGTACGCCCTTTTCTGCTTTTAAGTAGCCATAGGCGCTCTCGCCTGCAGCTTCGAATGTTACGGATTTTATGCCTGCCTCATCACCATCGAGCATATCCAGCTCTCGGACTTCAAAGCCTCTTTCTGCACAGTAGCGCGTGTACATGCGATAAAGCATCTCTACCCAATCCTGCGCCTCTGTACCGCCTGCGCCTGCATGGAGCGAGAGTACAGCGTTTCTTGAATCATACTCACCCTTTAGCAAGGTTGAAAGGCGGAGTGCCTCAACCTCTTTTTTAAAGGACGCATACTCTAAGCTAAGTTCATCAAGCAGACTTTCGTCATCTTCTTCTTCGATTATTTCAAGCAAGGTTTCAATGTCATCTGCAAGAGCTACGAGCCGCTCATAGCGGGAGATTTTGCCTTCAAGGGTTTTAAGGCGCTTATTAAGGTTGCTTGCTTCATCTACGTTTTCCCAAAAGCCTGGCACAGCCATTTGTGCTTCAAGCTCTGATTTTTTCGCTTTTAGTGCAGCAAGGTCAAAGAGAGTCACCTGCCTCTTTTAGAACCTGCACTGATGAAGCTATTTGCTGCCTGTATTCATCAAGCTGAACCATATTTCCACTTCCTTTAATTATTATTTTATGATGCGCTTTTACCGCAGCAGTTTTTATACTTTTTCCCGCTTCCGCAAGGGCAGGGCTGGTTGCGCCCGGGTGTCTTTCTTGCATAGCTTGGCGTATTGCCGTCAACTGCAGGCGTATCAATCGGCTTTGCAAGTTGTTCGCGCTTTGGCTGCCTGAGCGTTGCACTAAGTAGAAAGCGGATTGTTTGCTCGCGGATTGCGCCAACCATTGCGTCAAACATTTCAAAGCCTTCCTGTGTATAGGCAGAAACAGGCTCCTTTTGGCCATACGCTCTTAAACCTATGCCCTGGCGTAGCTGATCCATTGCATCTATATGGTCCATCCAGTTGCTATCAACAGCGCGAAGAAGCGCAACGCGCTCAACCTCACGCATATCAACCCCTGCCTGCACAAAGGCCTGTTCTTGAGCTGAGTAGGCGTTAAATGCAAACGCATATATACGCTCAATAACAGCTGCTTTATTCAGGCTCTCGACTTCCTTCTCTTCAAAGAGCATTTTTACAGGCGCATGGCATAAATCGCAAACCTCTCTCGAAAGCCCGGCTAAATCCCATTCTTCGGGGTATTCAGCATCAGAGCAAAAGCGGCCTGCAAGCTGTTCCATTAAACCGTGGAGCATTTCAAGGAGGAACTGCCGTATATCCTCGCCCATAAGCACGCGCCTGCGCTGGGAATATATAATCTCGCGCTGCTTATTCATTACATCGTCGTATTGGAGCACATTTTTGCGTATTTCGAAGTTGTGCATTTCAACACGTTTTTGGGCAGCCTCAATTTGCTTTGTTATCATGCCCATTTCAATAGGCACATCATCCTCAGGGGAGAGTCGTTCCATAAACCCCTTTATACGGTCAGCGCCAAAGCGGAGCATGAGTTCATCTTCAAGCGATACATAAAAACGCGTACTGCCCGGGTCGCCCTGCCGCCCGCTTCTGCCGCGTAGCTGGTTATCTATACGGCGGCTTTCGTGCCTTTCTGTGCCAATAATATGGAGACCGCCGAGTGCTACAACATCTTCATGCTCTTCATCAGTTTCTTTTTTAAAGGCTAAAAACAGGTTTTCATACTTTTGCCTTGCTGCAAGTATTTCTTCGTCAGTTGTTTCTGCGTGGCTTGTCGCCTCATCTATAAGCGCATCCTCTATTGCCTCGTGCCGCATTTGCTCTCGCGCAAGATAATCCGGGTTTCCGCCTAAGAGTATATCTGTACCGCGGCCTGCCATATTTGTTGCAATTGTAACTGTGTTAAGCTTGCCTGCCTGAGCTACAATTTCAGCTTCTTTTGCATGCTGCTTCGCGTTTAGCACCTTGTGTTTTATGCCGCGGCGTGAAAGCAGCGCACTTAAATATTCGCTGCGCTCAACGGAAATAGTACCAACGAGTATTGGCTGGCCTGTTTTGTGCACTGCCTCGATTTCTTCAACAACAGCCCTAAATTTGCCTGCTTCGCCCATGTAGACAATGTCGTTATTGTCAAGGCGAATCATTTCACTGTTAGTTGGGATTTCGACAACATCAAGATTATAAATAGCTGTAAATTCGGATTCTTCAGTTTTTGCAGTTCCAGTCATGCCTGAGAGTTTTTTGTACATTCTAAAGAAGTTTTGGAAGGTAACTGTTGCAAGGGTTTTATTTTCGCGCTCAACCTTTACCCCTTCTTTTGCTTCAAGCGCCTGGTGGAGCCCCTCGCTGTAACGCCTGCCGAGCATAAGGCGGCCCGTAAATTCATCAACAATTATTACCTGCCCATCCTGCACAACATAGTCAACATCGCGGCTAAAGACAGCATGCGCTTTGAGCGCCTGAAGTATATGGTGGTTTACCTCTGTGTTTTCTGTATCTGCAAGGCTTTCAACATTAAAAAACGCCTCTGCTTTAGCTATCCCCTCTTGGGTAAGCTGCACAGTCCTTGCTTTAATATCTACCATATAGTCGCCTTGTTCAGGCTGCTCTTCTTCCATTAGAAGTTCGGAGCGCGTCTTTTTTTCGATATTAGGGCCGCGCGAAAGTTTAAGCACAAAGCGGTCCGCTTTTTGGTAAAGCTCAGTTGTTTTTTCGCCCTGGCCTGAAATAATAAGCGGGGTGCGCGCTTCGTCAATAAGGATACTGTCAACCTCATCAACTATTGCATACGCAAGCTCGCGCTGAACCATATTTTCGCGGTAAACGACCATATTGTCGCGCAGATAATCAAAGCCAAGCTCATTGTTTGTGCCATAGGTTATATCAGAAGCATAATTTGCCCTGCGCTCGTCATTATCAAGCCCATGCACAATAACCCCTACATTAAGCCCGAGGAAGCGGTGAATTTTGCCCATCCATTGCGCGTCGCGGCGTGCAAGATAATCGTTTACTGTAACTATATGAACACCTTGGCCTAAAAGCGCGTTAAGGTATGCAGGCAGAGTTGCGACAAGGGTTTTGCCCTCGCCAGTTTTCATTTCTGCAATGCGCCCCTGGTGAAGTACAATACCCCCAATAAGCTGCACATCAAAATGACGCATTCCAAGCGTGCGCACAGAAGCTTCGCGCACAACTGCAAATGCCTCAGGTAAAATGTCGTCAAGCGTTTCACCAGAAGCAAGCCTTTGTTTAAACTCGCTCGTCTTTTTACGAAGTTCAGAGTCTTTAAGCGCCTGCATTTTCGGCTCGAACGCATTAATCTTTTCAACAAGCGGCGAAAGCTTTTTTAGCTTTGCCTCAGGGCTAGTGCCAAGCAGTTTATCAAACAACCCCATAATTATAATCTGCGCACATGCGCAACCTCCGATACCAACATTCCAACTATTATAGCACGCTGCATAACTTCAACACAACGCGAAAGCAGCGTAAACATTGAACAATGCTTGAACAGGTGAAGTCAATTGCGTGACATTTCCCCGCTAAGAAGTTGAGTATATGGTATACTTAAGCGCAGGTGATTGAGTTCACCGAAGTCTTTTATCAAACTTTTATGTGCAGGAGTAAACCATGAAAAAGTGCAAAATTACAGTTATGAAAAAGGCGCAATATGAAGATTTAATTGCCGAGTATGAAAACCCAATAGAGCATACGTGTGATTTGGATGCAGGCAGGGTTTTTATAGCAAACGGCTGGGTGCGCCCAACTGGGCTTTGTGAAAGCGCCTGGGAAAGTATGTCCCCTTTTGTTATGACGCTTGCACACGGAGGCGGAAGTTTTTATAATGGCTGGATGAAAAACAAAAACTCAGCTATGATTTCATGCAATGACGGCTTTAGGCCTGTAAGCTTTTTAATTGAGGCGCTTGATGAGGAAGCGGACTAAGCAAGCATAGCTGCGCCTAAAGTCTTGCAGGCAAAAGCTCTATTTATGCCAAATACAACCAAGTTCTAAACAGTCAGCTTTACAGCTTCAACTATATCATCATCGAGCATTACAAGCGCAAGCACTGCGCCTTTACTTAGCCGCTGCTCAATGCGCACCTGCTCTGTGTTAAAGCGCTGTTTTTCTCCGTGACGCTTAATTAAATCAAACTCAAAAGGCTCGCGCACATAGAAGGCTGCTACAAGGCGTGTACCGTTTGAGCCATTCTTTTTAAAGTCAAATGTCTTTACGCCCTTTCCGTTTCTGCCCTGAAGCTCATAGTCAAAAAGCAGGCTGCGCTTAGCATAGCCGCGTTCTGAAATACAAAGGATTTCTCCCTCGTTTTTTACCTGCATTGCAGTAAGAACACTATCACCCGCTTCGAGCTTTATGCACTTTACGCCTGAAGCTATTCTGCCCATTACAGGCACTGTTTCAAGCAGAAAGTGAATACTCATCCCGCCTTTTGTTATAAGCATGAGGCTTTCTTCAATGCGCTTTATTACAGCAAGCACTTTTGCGCCTTCTTTTAAGTTAATTGCTGCAACCCGCTTGTTGCGGCTTGCGTATTCACTCGCAAGGGAGCTTTTGACATACCCGGCTGATGTAATAAAGAGCAGCTCACCCTCATCGTCTTCTTCAAATACTGCAACAATGCGCTCACCCTCTTCAAATGGAAGAAGCGCAGCAAGGTTGTTCGGCCGTGCTGTAGGTTTAGTTTCATTTAAGCTTTCAACAGGGAGCGTTAAGCATGCGCCGCAGTCTGTAAAGAGCCTAAGCGATTTATCAGTTGATGTCTCAATTGAAAAAAGCGGCTGTTCATCAATATTACCGTTTGCATTCTTCGCTGCAACGCGGCGTGCGCGAAGCCCCTCGAAAACTGTTATAACAACATCCTCAACTACCTTTAGAGCAGCTTCATCAACCTGTATTTCGCTTTCTGCATTTATAAGTGTTGTTCTTCTTGGGGCTGCATGCTTTTGCTTAATCTCCAAAAGTTCTCTGCAAATAAGCGCCATTAGCTTTTTTTCTGAGGCAAGGATGGCTTTAAGCTTTACAATAAGTGAGAGCAATTCGTTATACTCTTTTTCTATTGCAAGCATTTCAAGGTTTGTAAGCCGGGCAAGCCGTAAATCGAGTATTGCCTGAGCCTGAATTTCGCTTAAGCCGAACTTTTCAACAAGCCCGTCACACGCTGCTTTAGGTGTTTTGCTTGCGCGTATAAGCGCAATAACCTCGTCTATATTTCGCTTTGCAACCATTAAGCCCAATAATATATGCTCGCGCTTTTGCGCGTTTTCAAGCTCATGGCGTGTGCGCCGGGTCACTACTTCGCGCTGGTGGCGGATATAGTGGCTAATAAGCTCCTTTATGCCCATTTGCTGGGGCCTACCCTCTGCAATTGCTACAATGTTGACACCGAAGGTACATTGCAAATCAGAATACTTGAACAAATAGTTAAGGATTTGCTCAACTTCAGCATCCTTTTTCAGCTCGATTATTGCGCGCATGCCGCTTCTGTCGCTTTCATCGCGTATATCCGCAACTCCTGAAAAGAGCAGTTTCTTTTCCTGAGTTATTGAAAGTATTTTCTCAAGCATTGCAGCTTTGTTAACCTGATAAGGAAGCTCAGTAATAACAATAAGCGTTTTTCCATTCTTTTGGGTTTCAAAATGCGTCTTTGCGCGCATTACAAGCCTGCCGCGGCCTGTTGCATATGCCTCGCGGATTTCTTCGGAGTTTAGAAGATAGCCCCCTGTTGGGAAATCCGGGCATTTGATATGCTTCATAAGCTCATCAAGCGAAATATTCGGGTTTTCGATTTGAGCAAGGGTTGCATCTATTGTTTCACCTAAGTTATGGGGCGGAATATTCGTTGCAAGCCCAACAGCAATGCCTGTTGCGCCATTAACAAGCAGGTTCGGGAAGCGGCCTGGCAGTACGGTTGGTTCCTCAAGCGTATCGTCAAAATTCAGCGCAAACTCAACTGTATCTTTTTCAATATCGCGCAAAAGCTCCATTGCAAGCGGAGTCATCCGCGCTTCTGTATAGCGCATAGCTGCAGCAGAATCCCCGTCGATTGAGCCAAAATTCCCATGCCCATCAACAAGGGGGCTGCTCATGTTGAAGCTTTGCGCCATACGCACCATTGCATCATATACTGAGCTGTCGCCATGCGGGTGGTATTTACCAAGCGTATCTCCAACAATGCGCGCAGATTTTCTATGAGGTTTATCAGGCGTTAGGGAAAGCTCGAGCATAGTATAAAGAATTCTGCGCTGCACAGGCTTTAAGCCATCCTCAACACGCGGGAGCGCACGTTCAAGAATAACATATTCAGCATATGGCATTATGCTCCTGTGCATAACTTCATCCATGCTGCGCTCTATTATTGTTTCACCGCGCTGCGGCTGCGGTTTTTTTGGCATTTGGTTCACCTCTAAAATAGAATCCGCTTATTACTTTTGCGTTTTAAATTGGGTTTTTGCATGCGCGTATATTCGCACATTATTCGCCGGAAACTGGTTTTTCGCTTTGCGCATAGCCTTTTTCTAAAAATGCGTCGCGCTTGTTGAAGTTTGCAAATTCGCTTATATACTCCTTGCGGGAGTGTACCTTGTCGCCCATAAGTACTGTAACAATATGCTCAACATCTGCTGCATCCTCAATGCCAACTCGTATTAACGAGCGGCAGTCCGGGTTCATGGTTGTTTCCCACAACTGGGTGGGGTTCATTTCACCAAGCCCTTTGTAGCGCTGTACAAGATACCCGCGCCCAAGCTCTTTTGCTGCAAGTGCAAGCTCTGCTTCATCGTACGCATAAATTATGCGCTGCGCTTTATGCACCTTGTAAAGCGGCGGAAGCCCTATATAAATATGGCCGTTCATAATAAGCGGCTTCATGTACCGATAGAAGAATGTCAGAAGGATTGCGCGTATATGCGCGCCGTCCTGGTCAGCATCCGAAAGTATAATGACTTTATCGTACTTGCGCTGTGAAAGGTCGAAATCCTCGCCTATACCTGTACCGAGCGCTGTAATTATGCTGCGAAATTCCACGTTTTCAAGCACCTGGTCAAGGCGCTTTTTTTCAACATTAAGGGGTTTACCCCTAAGCGGCAGGATTGCCTGGAAGCTTCTATCCCGCCCTTGTTTGGCAGAGCCGCCAGCAGAATCGCCCTCAACTATAAAAAGTTCGTTCTTTTGCGGGTTTCGGCCTGTGCAGCTTGAAAGCTTCCCTACAAGAGGCGCATTTTCAAGCTTGTTCTTTTCGCGCGCTACGCTTTTAGCCTTCCTTGCTGCTTCGCGCACATGCGCTGCCTTTTGCGCTTTTTCAGCAATGCGTGAGGCAAGCTCTGCATTTTTCAAATCCTCAAGGAACGGAATAAGCTGTTCTGCAACAACATATTCAACTGCAGGGCGCGCTTCGGTGTTGCCAAGGCGCGTTTTTGTCTGCCCTTCAAACTGTATGGTTTTCATTTTTAAGGAAAGGACTGCAGTTAAGCCCTCGCGAAAATCCTCACCTGAAAGAGAGGGGTCCTTTTCCTTAAGCACGCCTGTGCGGCGGCAATAATCGTTAAGCACTTTTGTAAGCGCAGCCTTAAAGCCTGTTTCATGCATCCCGCCTTCAGTTGTAGGGATATTATTTACATAGCTGAAGATGCTCTCCGCATAGCCGTCGTTATGCTGCATAGAGACTTCTACTGCAATGCCGTCCTTTTCGCCCTTAAAATGTATGGGTACAGGGTAGAGCGCAGTTTTGTCCGCATTTAAGAAGGAGACAAAATCAATAAGCCCATTTAGAAAGCAGTATTCCACCTCGCGTTTTTGTTTGCGAAGGTCGATAAGGCGCATTATTATGCCGCGGTTAAGGTAGGCAAGTTCACGCATACGCCTTGAAATAAGCTCGAAATTCATTTCAATGCTTTCAAAGATTTTTTCATCAGGCTTAAACGTTACAACAGTCCCCTGCTTCCTTGTGCGGCCTACCTCTTTAAGCGGCGCTTTAGGTCGGCCAGGGTGCAGCTTCCCGCTGCTATCAACAAGAGGCTCAAACTCCTGCACATACGCACGGCCTTGAGTATAAACTTCTGCGCGCAAATAGCTTGAGAGCGCGTTTACAACGCTTGCGCCAACTCCATGTAGCCCGCCTGAATACCCGTAGGAGTCGTTTCCGAACTTACCGCCTGAATGTAGCTGCGTAAAAACAAGCTCAACGCCCGAAACTCCGTACTTTTCGTGTATGCCAACAGGGATTCCCCGCCCATCGTCAGTTACAGTTACAGTCCCATCGCGAGAGAGCACAATTTCGACTAAGCTCGCATAGCCGTTTGCAGCCTCATCAACAGCATTATCTACAAGTTCCCAGAGAATATGGTGAAGGCCGCGGCTTCCGGTAGTGCCAATATACATGCCCGGACGCATGCGCACTGCCTCAAGCCCTTCCATGACCTGAATATTTTTTACGCTGTATTCCATTTCATCCCTCCGAACTGATTAAAGAGGTTCTGCTTGAGCATTAAGTGCATCTTCATTAGGCGCGCTTTGCGCCGCTTGCTCCAATGCCTCTCTTTTTGCCCGCCATATGCTCCAAAGCGTTACAGTCGCAAGTACTGTTGCTCCGCCTAAAAGCGCGAATTTACCCGGCTTCTCGCCTAGCCCTATGTAAACCCACACAGGGTTTAAGAGCGGCTCTATTAAAGAAAGTATTGAGCATGTAAGCGGCGGACAATCCCTATTTGCAAGGCTGAAGAGCACATACGGAATGCCAAGCTGAACAAACCCAAGTATAAGTATACTCACAATTGAAACCTGCGTAAGCGGAGTTTCATAAACAAATGCAAGCGGAATGCCAACGCATGCTGTCATAAGCTGTGCTAAAAGAAGCCCGCTTAAGCGAGTTTCTTCGCTTATATCGCTTACAAGAAGGTACATTGCGCCAAGGAAAACGCCTGAGGCAAGCCCAAGCACATTCCCAAGGAGCGAGCCTGTGCCAAGCTTATCTAAAAAGAAAATCGCAATGCCTGCTATTGTAAGAAGCACAGCAAGCAAATCCCCTCGCTTTATGCGCTGCTTATAAAAAAGCGCGCTAAAGAGCAGCACATATACAGGCGCAGTATACTGAAGCGTTATAGCGTTTGCAGGGGAGGCAAGCTTATTTGCGGGCAAAAAGCACATAAAAACAAGGAGCATTATTACGCCTATTAAAAGCGTTCTGCGGTTTATTAATAGACGCATACCTCTAAAGCGCATATATGCAACAAGCACGAGCGCTGCAAGCGCACTTCGTACCCCTGCTATTACAAGCGCATTCCATGGGGAGAGCTTTATTAAGAGCCCGGATATGCTCCATAAAATGGCGCATGAAAGCATGTATAATGTTCCTCTAAGTTTCTTTTCCACTGTTACTCCAAGTTTATTTGCTTAAGTAAAGGGACTCACCCATTGGGCAGTCCCTTCTTGGCTCGTTATTATTCTAACTGGTTTATGCTTAAAACGCAACGCCGCCTTATGAGTTATGGCGCAGTCTTGCATTGGTTTCAAGCTGCAAAAGCGCATGCGCAGGGTCGAGCACTTTCGCCAAGAAAATCATTGCTGCAATTATATAGGGCTTGTATGAAGCCTGCTTATAGAGCGGGTCTCTGAAGCGGTCAAACACTGAAGCTGCAACTTCGCCTTCTTTGCAGCTTACGCCTGTAATATCAGCAGGCAGGCAGTGCAGGTAGAGCCCCTTTCCGCCTTTAGTAAGCGCCATAAGCTCCTCAGTGCATTCCCAATCCTTATGCTTGGCGTTTTCTTTTAGCAGCTCCTGTTCAAGCTGCTTTATGCCCTCAAAGTCATTGTTGCCATAAAGCTCTGTACGCTTTTCCATTGCAGCAAACGATGCCCAGCTCTTGGGGTAAACCACATGGCTGCCATTAAACGCATCAGCCATTGAGTTTGTAAGCTCGAATTTGCCGCCGAAATTTTCTGCATTCGCTTTTGCGACATTTATGACTTCGTCCATTACTTCATAGCCCTTTGGGTGGGCAAGCGTTACATCCATACCCATGCGCGTCATAAGCCCTATTATGCCCTGGGGTACTGAAAGCGGTTTGCCGTAGGAGGGAGAATACGCCCAGGTCATTGCAATTTTTTTACCCTTTAGGTTTTCAACGCCGCCAAATTCATGAATTAAGTGGAGCATATCAGCCATTGTTTGGGTAGGGTGGTCTATATCGCACTGGAGGTTTACAAGCGTAGGCTTCTGCTCAAGCACATTTGCGCTCTTGCCTGCGCTTACTGCTTCTTTGACCTCGCGCATATAGGCATTGCCTTTTCCTATGTACATATCATCGCGAATGCCGATAACATCCGCCATGAAAGAAACCATATTTGCAGTTTCGCGCACAGTTTCCCCATGTGCAATTTGGCTCTTACCCTCGTCAAGGTCCTGCACTGCAAGGCCGAGCATGTTGCACGCAGATGCAAACGAGAAGCGTGTGCGGGTTGAATTATCCCGAAATAGGGAGACTGCAAGCCCGCTGTCGAAAATGCGGCTCGAGATATTGTTTTCGCGCAAATGGCGAAGCGCATCTGCAACTGTAAATACTGCCTCGAGTTCATCGCGGGATTTTTCCCAAGTCAGGAAAAAGTCCCCCTCATACATATTATTTATATTCAAGTTTTTAAGTTTTGCGGCATACTGCCCCACATTGCTCATATATTGCCCTCTTTCTAAAATAACTTTTTAGCCTGCTTGCTGTTTTTACTTCTTTGCGTATAGCGCAGGGATTGCGGCATAAATTGCAGCACATTTTACAAGGTCAGCCTTCCAGGTCTTTTCATTTGGCGCATGCGCTTGTGCTTCTTTTCCTGGGCCTAAGCCTACGCAGGGTATGCCCTCGCGACCCATTATTGATACGCCGTTTGTTGAAAAAGTCCATTTATCAACCTTAGGTTCGCCGAACATGCCTGAATAGCTTTCAACTGCAGCCGAAACTGCAGGGTGGTCAACCGGCAGCACCCAAGTTGGGAAATAGCAGTCAGTCGGGTACAAAAGCTCAGTCCAAGATGGGCTTGTATATTTATACATGCTAACTTCTGCGCCATACTTTGCTACGGAAGGGAGGCAGCGGATTTCTTCGAGCGCACTTAAATATGTTTCACCGTCTGTAAGGCGGCGGTCAACAGAAATTGCACACATATCCGCAACAGCACAGCGTGAGGGGCTGTTGTAGAAAATTTGCGTTACTGTAAGCGTACCCTTGCCAAGGAACGGGTCGAAATGGAGCCTGTCGTTTAAAGCCTTTACTTCATGGATAATATCCGCCATTTTGTAAATTGCATTTTCACCGCGCTCAGGCGCTGAACCGTGGCAGGATATTCCCTTAACTTCAACGCGGATTTCCATACGCCCTCTGTGGCCGCGGTAAATATTGCCGTCAGTAGGCTCTGTAATTACAACGAACTCAGGGCGAATTTTATCTTCGTTTATTATGTACTGCCAGCAAAGGCCGTCGCAGTCTTCCTCTTGCACTGTGCCTGCTACAAGTACAGTAATATCCTCAGGGATTAAGCCAAGGTCCTTCATTATGCGGCAACCGTAAACAGAGGAAACTATACCGCCAAGCTGGTCGGATGCACCTCTGCCGCCAATGCACTCATCATCTTCAAAGCCCTCGTATGGGTCAAAAGTCCAGTTGCTTAGCTCACCTATGCCAACTGTGTCAATATGTGCGTCAAACGCAATAAGTTTTTCGCCTGTACCCATGTAACCGAGGACATTGCCCATAGGGTCGATTTCGACCTTATCAAAGCCAACTTCCTCCATTTCTTTGGCAATACGGCGAATTACACCCTCCTCAGTGCAGCTTTCACCCGGAATCTTAATTAAATCCCGCAGAAATGCGGACATCTTGGGAAGATAGTTTTCTGAGGCCTGACGGATAGCTGAAAAATCCATATTATAACCCTTTCCGGCGCATGCGTTAGAGCGCCAATTATTTTTATGCGCTAAGCGCCAATAACCAAAGCTTTGTTTAATCCTTTGCGTCTATATATGAATAAAGCGTATATTTAGAAATTCCAAAATGCTTTGAGACTTTATCTCCGCTTTTTGTTAT
The DNA here is from genome assembly GCA_964461335.1 of uncultured Oscillospiraceae bacterium. Classification (GTDB taxonomy): domain Bacteria; phylum Bacillota; class Clostridia; order Christensenellales; family CAG-138; genus JAKJBL01. The sequence continues at coordinate 9,140 of CAYWTY010000009.1, read as the reverse complement.
AAGAAACGCGCCTGCATTGTTAAGGTATTGAATAGCACGAATTTTATCGTCCTTTGACATAAGCGCAACCGGCTTGCCCACATTTGCAACACTTTGGTCAATTAAATCGTCAAGCAGGTCGTTTACATTCTGCGGTATGCGCTCCGGCTTTTCGCCTTCATCGTGGTTTATTATTGATTTTACTGCTGACTCTGCCATTAAAAGCCCGGTAATGTCGTAGTTTATGGAGAATATGCCCTCAACGCTGCCCTTTTCATCTCGAATGTAAACTGTGCTGGATTTTACAATGCGCCCGTCGTGAGTTCGCGCAAGGTAGCCGAGCTGGTCGCGCAGTTCCCACTGCTTTTTCTTCATAGCTTCGAGTACAATATGCGATGGCCCGTCACCAAGCTTGCGGTTGCTTACATGCCCGTTTTCAATTGCAACAATGGTGTTTTCAGGTTTGGTTAAATCGTGGACAACTACCTCGCAGTTGTCTCCAAACTGCTTAGCGAGCGCTATTGCAAGCCTGCTTAGAAAATCCATAGTCATGGCATACGCACCCCCTGTACCAAATTAACTATAGCATATATTCATCAAGAAACCAACAATAATTTTTAGGTTCTCTAAATAAAATTTTGCCCTATTTTATGTGTGCAAAAAGCCGGATCTGCCATACTAAGGTTGAGGCGGCAGCGGAGTAAACTTTTTCAAAAGGTATGTCTCCCTTGAGCGCATTAAAGTTGCAAAACGCAAAAATATGCGGGGTTTGCCGCCTCTTTCATTTTTTGCGGCTGCTTCAATAAAGGCATTGAAAACGCGCGTGCTATGCGGTACAATTAGGCAAATAGCGAGAGGTGGTGTAAACCATGGAAGAAGAACGCGACATTGTTGTATTTGCAGATGATGAGGGCAATGAATTTGAGTTGGATGTGATTGATTATTTTGAATATGAAGGTCAGGAATACGCAATTCTCATGGACTTATCTGATCTGCCCGAAATATCTGATGAGCAAGAAGAGGAATGTGAATGCTCGGAGCAGGACGTCTTTATAATGAAGGTTGTCACTGATGGCGATATGGAAGAGTTCCTCCCTGCAGATGAAGCGCTTATGGATACGCTTTCTGAAATAGCCCAGGAACGCCTCGGCGAGCTTGAGTTTGAAGACGATGAAGACGATGAAGGCGACGAAGAAGACGAAGACGATGAAGGTGAGGATTAGCCCTTAAAGCTACCCAAACCGGACATTATATAAAGCTAAAGAGCCCGCCCGGGCTTTTTAGCTTTACTCTTGTACCTCAAGCTCTACATTAGGTATATTATAGCCTTCAAAGCCCTGCTCGTACGGCGGAAGTGTTGGGCTTGGGGTTCGCGGCGGCAGGGACTTGCCGCCTTGTAAAAGCTTTGCCTGCTCAGGTTCGCCTTCATTAAGGTAAATAAAACTATGCACACGCCAAGCGCTCATAGGCATATCAAAAACAAGCACAGAGCTCCCATGCATTCTTTTTGACTTATAGCTTTCTTCATAGGGCACAGTTTCGTGCATTAAACCCGGGGTATCAAGAGTAAGCGCAGAATAGGCATACTCTGTTATTTGAGCTGCAGTAAGGTCTGTTTCTATAAGCGGCATCAAATTATAAAGAAGCGCGTATTGCTCAACAAGGGGTTTTGAGCGGAACTTGGCATATATTGCGTTTAGAATTTTAAACTGGCGGCCTGTACGCGTAAAATCACTATCCGTCTTGCGTATGCGCACATAGCCAAGCGCCTGCTTCCCGTTTAAACGCACATTTCCAGGTTCTGCGAATATGAAGCCATCCCAAAGGTATTCAACATTGCGCTGTTTATTAAGGCCTGCGATATTATCGTTAGCAGCGCTTATTTCTTCTTCGCTCATGCGCACCGTAACTCCGCCAAGCTCGTCTATTACTTTTTCGAACATATAAAAATCAAGCAGTATATAATTCTTTATATCCATTTGTAGCGCATCATTAACAGCTTTAAGAAGAAGCGGCATACCGCCTTTTGCTGCAGCAGAGTTAATGCGCCCGCTTTCATGTCCTTCTATTGGAACATAGAGGTCGCGCAAAATCGAAACAAGTTTAAGGCGGCCATGCTTTTTATCAAGGCTCGCAATAATTATTACATCAGCATTCGCCTCTCCGCGTGTCCCCCTGCGGTCAACCCCGACTACGAGCACATTTACAAACTCACTTTTATTTGCATTTTGCGCTTTTATTGCTTCAAGCTGCGCCTCGCTTAGCCTGCTCTGAGGGTAGAGTTCGCTAAGCGGCAGGGGTTCGGGTTCAGGCGTTAAAAAGGGAGGGGTTATAGGCGCAGGGGTATTAAAAGGCAAAGGAGAGGGCTTAGTTTGCGCATGCGTTTCTAAGGGCTCCTCATCTATTAAGCCTTCAGTTTCTGTATCCTGTGCAAAAACAGTTGTGCCTGGTTTTGAAATACGAGAAAACAAAGATGTGAAAAGAACCAGAACTATAATTAGAGCTGCACCAAGTATAAGCGCGCCCCCAAAGAGCGCCTTTTTCATTAGCCCTCGCTTTTTTGCATTTGCATGAGGCGAAGAATTTGAGGCCTGTTCTTTATTTTGATCGGGCAAAGACCCGCTATTTTGGCTTTCATCCATTAGAGCGCTCCCCAAGTTAATTATGCTAAACCAATACTAAACTTAGCACGCCTATGCAATAATAGCAAATTGGGGGTCGCTATGCAATGCGGATTTAATGCGCTTTATAAGCATCAGCTGTTATTTGCCCCTGCCTTTGAAACCTTTTTTGCGCCTGTTTTTGAGCTTTTGGGCTTGGCCTTCTTTTCAGCAGGCTGCAATCTGGGTTTATTTACACATGCAGGCTCAGGCTTTGTATCAACAGAGAACGAATGCATTTTTCCGTATAACTCAAGATATTGTTCAGCAGAGAGCTCCCAGCCAAAGTCCGCTTCCATTGCGCGGCGCATCATTCGCGACCAAAGCTTGCGCTCCGGGAAATAGCTCATTGCGCGCTCAAGCGTAAAGAGCATTTCATGCGCATTATAGTTTGCAAAGGAAAACCCTATGCCTTCGTCAGTATATTTGTTGTAGGGCGCTACTGTATCCTTAAGGCCGCCTGTTTCGCGCACAAGCGGGATTGTTGCATAGCGCAAGGCAATAAGCTGTGAGAGCCCGCAAGGCTCAAAGCGCGATGGCATAAGGAAAATATCAGCCCCTGCATATACGCGGTGTGCGAGCGCCTCTTCGTGGGCAAAACGCACAGCGACCTTGCCTGGGAAGCGCCATTGCGCCCAAGTAAGCATTTCATGGTAATGCGTGTCACCCTGGCCAACAACAATTAGCTGCAGCTGCAGTTGGAGAAGCTCGTAGAGCACTGCCTCAAGCAGGTCGAGCCCCTTTTGCTCAGAAAGCCGGGAGACTATTGCAACTACTGCAACATCCTCACGCTCAACAAGGTTAAACTCACGCTGAAGAGCTGCTTTGCAAACTTCTTTACCTGAAAAATCCTCTATGCTGTAATTCGCCTCAATAAAGGAGTCTTTTGAAGGGTTCCATATCTCTTTATCAATGCCGTTTAATATGCCTTTAAGCACACCCGACCTTTCGCGAAGCAGGCCGTCAAGCCGCTCACCATAATATGGGGATTGTATTTCAAGCGCATATGTCGGGCTTACAGTGCTTATATGATCCGAAAACACAAGCCCGCCCTTCATAAAACTTATGCCGCCGTAGAATTCGAGATACTCCGGTGTAAAATGGCGTGCGCCAAGCCCCAAGTATTCGTCGAGCTGCTCATAGCCGAAAACGCCCTGGAACTTTAGGTTGTGTATTGTAAAAAGCGTTTTAATTTTGCTATATGAGGGCAGGTGCATATACTGAAGCTTTAAGAGCGTAGGAATCATGCCTGTCTGCCAGTCATTACAGTGGAGCACATCAGGGTAAAAGCCTATATGAGGCAGGCTTTCGAGTACTGCTCTGCAAAAGAACCCAAAGCGCTCCCCCTCCTCCTGCCCTTCTCCGTAAATTGCGTCGCGGCCGAAATAAAATTCATTATCTACAAAGTAGTATTCAACACCATTGTGTTTAAGGCTCTCCAACCCGCAGTACTGCCTGCGCCAGCCCATGGCTACGCTAAAGTCAGTAATATGCTTCATTCGCGCCTTCCACTCAGGGGCTATATCGCGGTATTTTGGGAGTATTACACGGCTATCCACCCCAAGCTTTGCAAGCGCAGCAGGCAGCGCGCCTGCAACATCTGCAAGCCCGCCTGTTTTTATAAAGGGTACTGCCTCTGACACAGCAAAAAGCAGCTTCATGCATTCCTCCTTGCCTAACATACTAAACAATGCTTCCCTTTTTAAGAAGCACAGGGAAACTCTTGTACCCGCTTAAGCTCCTCCCCCGTTTTACGATAACGGATTTATCAAGCACAACATAGGAAAGGTCGCAGTTTTTCTGAATCTGCGCACCCTGCATTACAATACAGTTCTTCAGCTTCGCGCCCTGGGCTACATATACGCCGCGGAAAAGCACGCAGTTTTCGATTTCTCCGTCAATAATGCACCCATCCGCAACTATGGAGTTGCTCGCAACGCTGCTTGGCCCATAGCGCGCAGGTACTTCATCTTTGACCTTTGTATAAACAGGGTGCTCGCTCGAAAACAGTTCGTCGCGAACGGTTTTATCAAGAAGCGCCATATTTGCGGCAAAGAATGAGTTTGGCGAGTTAAGGCGCGCAACATACCCGGTATAATGATATCCGTATATTTTTAATTTAGCCACATTACGCATAAGCACATCCTGCGAAAACTGATACTGGCCGTGCGCACTCGCTTCTTCGACTAAGTATTCAAGCAGAGTCTTTTCCATTAAAATAACATCGCAGCTTTTGTACGGGCTTCCAGGGCGGTATGGGTTATATTCCATATCTGTAATGCGGCCGCGCTCATCAAGCATTAGACGCAAATCCTCGTATTGGTCTTCAGGCTCAAAACCCTGCTCTTCATTATACATAATTGTTATATCAGCGCCTGTTTGCACATGCTGCTCAAGCATATCACAAAATGTTGTGTTAAAAATTGTATAGCTGCCTGCAAGTATTGCATAGCGCTGCGCACTTCTTCTTATATAGCCTGATACACTTTTTAGCGCCTCTACTGTACCGCGGTAAAGCCCGACATTATCCCTTGTGACAAAGGGCGGCAGCATAAAGAGCCCGTCCCTCTTTCTGTGAAGATCCCACTCTTTGCCTGAGCCTAAGTGATCCATTAAGGAATGATAGTTTTTCTGTGTTATAACCCCGATATTTGTTAAGCCGGAGTTAACCATGGAGCTCATCATAAAGTCAATGCAGCGGTATCTGCCCCCAAAAGGAACTGCTGCAACTGAGCGCGAATAGGTAAGGTCTTTAAGGCGAAGGCTGTTGTCACCTGTGTAAATTATACCAAAGGCATTATTAATCACGCACATCCCCCCCCTTCATGTAGAGATACCCAAGCGTTTCCCTTGTTGCTACCATACCTTTGGGTAAAGAAGCAAACTCCGGTATGGACATATCATAGCCTACTAATGTAATGTCGCCTGTAAGAGAGTTGTCCACTGTTACGCCTTCGTGTAAATCGTCTCCTACTACTGCATTTCGCCCTATTACTGCACGCTCGTCAATAATGGCTTTATTTACCTTTGCACCTTTAAGAATGCGTGCGCCTGGCATTATTATGCTATCTACAACCTGCGCGCCTTCTTCTACTTTGGCGCCTGCAAAAAGCACGCTGTGAAACACAGAGCCATAGACCTCACAGCCTTCTGTAACAAGGCTTCGCTCAACTTTTGCTCCGCTTGCTATATAATGCGGCGGTAAAACTGGGTTGCGGCTGTAAATATGCCAGGTTGGGTCGTATAAATCCAAAAGCGGGGGGTCCTCAAGCAAATCCATATTTGCTGACCAAAGGCTGCGTATTGTACCTACATCCTTCCAATAGCCTGAAAACGGGTATGCAAAAAGCCGCTCGCCAATAGTCAGCATTGAAGGGATAATGTTTTTACCAAAGTCGTTTTCTGAAGTAAGGTCCTCTTCGTCTGCCTGCATATATTTTTTAAGAAGCTGCCAGTTAAAAATGTACACGCCCATGCTCGCAAGGTCGCTCTTTGGCACCTTGGGCTTTTCTTCAAATGATATAATCCTCTGCTCCTCGTCACAATTCATTATGCCAAAGCGGTGCGCATCCTCAAGCGGCACCTTAAGCACAGCTATTGTGCACCCTGCGTTATTTTTAATGTGATGGCGGAGCATCCTTGCGTAATCCATCTTATATATATGGTCGCCTGAAAGTATAAGCACATACTTGGGCTCGAACTGGTCTACAAACATTTGGTTTTGATATATGGCGTTTGCTGTTCCAGAGTACCATTGGCCTCCTTTACCTTTTACATACGGCGGCAGAACAAACACTCCGCCATTGTTTCTGTCAAGGTCCCAGTGCTGGCCGTTTCCGATGTAGGCGTTGAGCTCAAGCGGCTGATATTGGGTAAGAACGCCCACAGTATCAATATCTGAGTTAACACAATTTGAAAGCGGAAAGTCGATGATGCGGTACTTCCCCCCAAACGGCACTGCGGGTTTTGCCATATTGGAGGTTAAAATGCCCAGCCTGCTGCCCTGCCCGCCTGCAAGGAGCATTGCTACAACCTGTTTTTTTCTCAACGCGGGAAGCCTCCTTCCTTTTATATAGAGATGGTGCTTAAGAGTGAATATCTAAAGGTTCATCAAGCGCCTTAATGTCATAAAGCGCAAGAAAAACAGCGCCAAGCGGCGGAAGCTTTAATAAGATGCAAGACCCTGTAAGCGGCTGAGTGTTATGCCACTCCCCAGCGCCGCCAAAGCGCGCTTCATCAGTTGAAAACACCTCTTTTGCACTTGCAAAGAATGGCAGGTTCAATGTGTACCCATCCTTAGGTTCGGGCGTAAAGTTCAAAACGCAAAGAAGCATTGCCTCAGAATCATCCTTCCTTATAAAGGAAAGCACAGAATGAAGGCTATCATCTGCATTGACCCACGAAAAACCGTCCCACCCGCCATCTCTTTGATAAAGCTGCGGTGTGGCTTTATAAAATGCGTTGAGCTGTTTTGAAAATTCGTGAATTTTTTGGTGCATGGGATATTCGAGCAGCAGCCAGTCAAGCCCTGCGTCGAATTTCCATTCTATAAACTGACCAAATTCATTGCCCATAAAGTTGAGCTTTTTACCAGGGTGAGAAAATTGATATGCGAACAGAAGCCGAAGCTGGGCAAACTTACGCCAATAGTCCCCAGGCATTTTATCGAGCAGGGAACGCTTGCCATGCACTACCTCATCGTGGGAAAAAGGGAGGATGTATTTTTCACTAAACGCATAGCAGAGTGAAAATGTTAAGTTGTGTTGGTGCCACTTGCGATAAATAGGCTCCTTTTCCATATAGGAAAGTGTGTCGTTCATCCAGCCCATATTCCATTTATAATGGAAGCCGAGCCCGCCTTCCTCAGCAGGTTTTGTTACATACGGAAATGCGGTGCTCTCCTCAGCCATAATAATGCGCTCTCCGTCCGGCCATTCCTCACTAACCCTCGAGTTTAGCTTTCGAAGAAATGATACTGCCTCTAAGTTTTCATGGCCCCCATGCATATTGGGCAGCCAGGCATCATCTGCTCTGCCATAATCAAGGTAGAGCATACAACTGACTGCATCAACGCGCAAACCATCGAAATGAAACTCCTTGAGCCAGTAAAAGGCATTTGAAAGCAGGAAGCTCTCTACTTGAGTGCGCCCATAGTCAAAGAGCATTGTTCCCCACTGCGGCTGTTCGCCTCTTCGCGCATCTGCATGCTCATAAAGCGGGGTGCCGTCAAAAAGCCGAAGCCCATGTTCATCCCGCGGGAAATGCGCAGGCACCCAGTCAAGAAATACACCAAGCCCCTTTTGGTGCGCTCTGTCTACAAAATACATTAAATCTTCAGGAGCTCCATAGCGCGAAGTCGCAGCATAATAGCCTGTAATTTGATAACCCCAGCTCATATCGAGCGGGTATTCGCACAAAGGCAAAAGCTCTAAATGCGTATACCCCATCTCACAGGCATAATCCACTAACGAATGCGCAAGCTCTCTATAGCTTTGACCATGCTTAAAGGAGCCCAAATGCACCTCGTAAATACTCATGGGCGCTTTAAACGCATCTATACAGCGCTTGTTTTCGTAGTAAGCCGCATCGCCCCAATCATACCTTGGGATACCGTAGACTTTTGAAGCTGTGCCAGGCCTGCCTTCTGCTGCAGTTGCATATGGGTCAGTACGCCACAATATTGTGCCGTCTTTACCCGTTATCGCAAATTTGTACAAATCGCCTCTTGAAACGCCTTCGAGCGTTGCTTCCCAAACGCCGGTGTTTTCAATTTGTTCCATAGGTGAGGCATTTGGGTTAAAGCCGTTAAAGCTGCCTGCAACATGCACATTAAGAGCATTCGGCGCCCAAACTGTAAACCGCCAGCAGTTTCCAGCCTCGTGTGCCCCAAGCATTTCGTACGCGCACGCACTCTCGCCTGTGTTAAAATAGTAAAGCGCAGTAGCATCGGGTTTTGCTGCCATTTTAGCCCCCTCATGCAAAAATATCTTAAACCTTTATGTACAAGCCATCCTTAAGCTAAAAGATTTACCTCGCTAAAATAATTACCTTCCTTTAATTATAGCATCACTCTTACACTATTTGAAGTACAAACGTTTTTGGCTGACTGCGCATACCTACCATTATAGGATGCTTGCAAAGCACCAGCGCATAATATGTAGTTTATGGTAAGAGTGTCATAGTAATCTTGTATTTTTCGCTTAGATTCCCCTATTTTAGCGCAAAATTCTTGTTACAATAATTCTAAAAAAAGCAGTTGACATGTAGAGAAGGAGTTGCTACAATAAACAAGCTGTCTTTGAGAGGAGCTCAAGGGAGCGGGCACATTGAAAACTATATAGTGCGAAAGAATTAACGCAATTAATTTGAGGAACCAGCAAAAGCGGTTAGAAAGCAAAGTATAACCGAACAAAAAGAATGAGACAGCGAAGCTGTTGAGTGAATTCAACTCAAGAGTTTGATCCTGGCTCAGGACGAACGCTGGCGGCGTGCCTAACACAT
>CAYWTY010000008.1:0-34825 GCA_964461335.1 uncultured Oscillospiraceae bacterium | reverse complement strand
AACTCGTGATTATCTGGCAATTACGGGTTTACACAAAATTTTCGGCACTACCAAATTTTCGGCACTACCGAAGAATGCTCACTTTCCCGCCTGATGGGGTAAACTTTGATGCATTATAAAGTATGTTTTCTATTAATTGCGTTAGCCTTGCTCTATCACCTTCTATAAAAACCCTCTCTTTTTCTATATTGGTTTCAACTTCAATGCCCTGTTCATTAAAGAACAAATAGCTGTCTTCAATTACCTGCCCAAGTAAATGGTTAAGCTCTATTTCTTCTAATTTCAGTTCGAATTTATTTTGGGTAATTCTCGTCATATTAAGAAGATCGTCAACTAACCTATTTAGTTGTCTAGTTTGCCTTTTTAGTATTTCTCTTGTTTTTTGCTGTTCTTCTTTGTTATATTCTGTATAATCCATTAAATCTAAACCCAAAGCTATTGTTGCTAGGGGGTTTCTAAGCTCATGGGATAGGGTTGAAAGAAATGCTATTCTCTGTTTATCAGTTTCTTCTAACTTCTTTATAAGTTCTCTTGCAAGTATTTCTTTCTCAATTAAGGATAATTCCATTTCTTTTCGTTTAGTAATATCCATAATAAGAGCTGCCGCCCCAATGATATCTCCATTTTTATTAATTATTGGAGTAGATCTACACTCTCGAATGCTTTGAGTACCATCAGTTAGTTGTTTCACGATCAATTCTTCTACACTTGATTCTCCTTTTAATGTTCTGTATACAGCTAAATCCTTTTTTGGAATTGGCGACCCATCAAGGCTCTGGATTTCTATCATCTCCCATACCTTTTCTAAAGGCTCTTCATCAATATTATTAGGGTTAAAACCCGCACTTGGGGATTTTATGCAGGAAGTTAAACCTTGGTTATCAGTTATCCATACTTCTGCATCCACACTTTCCAAGATGGCTTCTAACTTTGCTTCATTTTTTATCACTTTTGCAAGAAGGCTTTCCTTTTCCTTATCAGCCTTTGCCCTTTCTACTGCCATCCAAGTGCGTTCTGCTATATCCATGGCTAACTTTACTTCTAAATCTGCCCACTTTCGGGGGCAGGATGCTGTAATAATTAAAGCACCTACTGTATTATTGTCTTTAATAACTGGGATAATTATATAAGATATTATTCCCATTTGTATAAAGTGTTCTTTTAAACCTTCTTCTGCAGGCCCTGCCGAATGTACATCATATTCAACAATTGGGTTCCCTAAATCTAAGATGAACTTAGACTTTCTATATTTGCTCCAATCATATTCTCCTACTGTAGATTTTAGCTTGGCGTTTAAGGCGTCCGCTCTTATAATCATTTTATTTCCGCAAATTTCACCATAATAGCATCTATCTGTTTTAAAAAACTCCTTAGTTGTTTGGGTAATTACTTTATGAATCTCTGCAGCATCCGATAAGGGTCGAATTTTATCACTAAGATTTAGAATGAACTGCAATTGCTCTACATTTGTAACGCTTGAAGAAACAGGATTGCAGAGGGGATTATCCTTTTGTTTGCTCATTATCAATGCTCCTTAAAGAATTTTCAGAAGGTTACCTAAAACCCTTTATCGAATCTATCACTTACCTATGCAGTTAAATGGTTTCAATATACGCTTATTAGGCTGTGCTTATAATAATAAGGGGGTTTTCTCCAGCCTTGTTACTGTACCCATACTTATCACACCTTGGTAATATCTGCATATTATATAGTATAACCGCATACGTGCGTTATATATTGTTTAAAAGGAGGAATTCTTCATGTGCACAAGAAATAGCTGCCAATGCTGGCGTTGTGGCTGGGTATGGAGCAACAATAGCTGGTGCTGCATTTGCGGCCCTATTCGTAATGGTGCCCCCATTGGTGCGCCTGCTGGCGTACCCGGCGGTGGGTGCTGTGGCGGACCCAGTGGCGGACCCGGTGGCGGACCCAGTGGCGGCCCAGGCGGCGGCCCCCGCTAAACCCTTGACTATACAACATAGAGCGCTTTATACAGGCGCTCTGTTTGATTTTGTTGGATGCGCCAAAGGTACACGATGCCTTTTCGTTATGTACTATCAAAAAACCCAGCTGCATATAATAAAACACTTGTTTGATGCAATATTATTTTAAAGGCAAGGCTAAGTTGGAAGGGAAGTGTTCAAGTAAAGCGCTATCCTTTAATCTTGAACAAAGGTCGGCAGCTGTGTCTGCATCAATAATCTTTTCTAAAACCAGTTGCTTTACATCATCGTTTTCAGGCATGTTGCACAACCTCCAAAAGCATATGCTATATAGTACTTTAATTTACAAGAGAGGTGACTGTCCAAGGAGTATTCATTCAAATAATTAGCTCTTCTAGAAGCTTTTGGCACCTTTAGGTGTGCCATATAGAGCCCCTAAACATATAGGGCTGTTCTGCAAACATTCGTATTGTGCTGTTTTTACCCAACAAGCCTATTCGCTTATGCTCTATTGCCCCAAATTTGCATGGAAAAGGGGCGCCGTATATAGCGCCCCAAATATTTAAATGCCTAAGTTCTTCTACTCAAACGTTGGCTGTTTAGCTTTGGGTTTTAAGCAACCCCATACACAACCTGCTATTCTTCACTCATATTAAGCGTAATTGCGTTAGAAGGGCATTTCTTTGCGGATTCTTTTACAGCCTCAATTGCCGCCTCTTCTTCGGGCATTTTTATTACTAAGGCTTTGTTTTGCTCCATTTCATAATATTCCGGGTAAAGCTCTGCACAAAGCCCACATCCAATGCAATACTCTTCTTTAACTTCAAGCTTTGCCGATTTTTCTAGCTCGGAGGGTATATCTTTTCTCTTAACAATAACCCCTGTTGTATAAGCCATTATGAATATTGCAATAACAGTAAGCACCCACCTAATGGCCATAAATTCAACACCAAGAAATTTCGCCTCATTTGCAAGCATAGGGATTTTAATTACTGCCCAAGCGCTTAAGATTATTACGATATTAGATATACTTGCGCCCTTCTTTAACAATGTTTTGCAAAGAGGGAACGCCGCATATATAGGCCCGGCTGATATGCTGCCAAGAAGCAAGGCAAGCAGGTTCCCTTTAAAACCGGATTTTTCACCAAAGCCGCGGATAATCATCTCTTTAGGCACAAGAGCTTCAACTACTGCAGTGAGTAAAAATATAACAGGTAAGACCTGGAGCATTTCAAGCAGGTAATACACACTGTTTCCAACAGATTTTGCGGCACTCTCAGGCGATACAATAAAAATAACAATGTATACAAGGGCAACGAATACTATCAGCTTATTCTTTTTTATTAATGAAAGGGCTTTCATAGAATCACCCCCATAGTCAGCGCTATTAAAAGAGCAGCTCCAAAGCTAAGTAAATTTCTTGTAAGAGTGAACTTTGTGCCGAATTCCTTTTTTTCAAGTGCAAATGTTACAATGCCTACCATAGTCAGAGTTGTTAGGAATGCGACTGCAGGGACTATACTTGCGCCCGCATTAACTAAAGACCCAACCAATGGGAATGCAACAAAAGCGGGAATAAGCGTAATGCTGCCAACAAGCGCTGCAATGATAGTTGATATACCTGTATTCGTAGAACCAAGAACTGTTTTTATAGTTTCAGGTTGGATGAAGGTTAGAACAAGGCCAATTATAAATATTATAGCCAGAATTTCGCCTAACATATTCCCCATCATACTCTTTGACTTTTTCATTGCGGAAAATGTTTTCTTTTTATCCTTCACTAATGAGATAATTGTAAGGACAATCGCTATTACCCAAAATGCAACTGTGAAAATATCCATTCTTGTCTCCTTTTGTTGTTTAGTTACTATTGTAATGATATAGTGGCTAAAATGCAGTTACCAATGTAACAGAGTAAGGAGCATTTCCGTGGAAAGATATTTAAGCTTAATGAAAGAGGTTGAGCTTCTCAACTCAATAAGCTTGCATGAGTTTAAAGCATATTTGGCTGAAGGCAGTTTCAAGATAAATGAGTATGGTAAAAACAACATCATCCACTTTTCGGGAGATATTTGCTCAAAGCTTGAGATTATTCTTGCAGGGAGCGTTGTTATAGAGCGTATTGACGAAGCAGGCAGCCTTATGGCAATTGCAGAGTTTTTTAGCGGCGAAGTACTTGGCGGCAACCTCATGTTCTCAAAAAATCCCCACTACCCAATGACCGTTACAGCCAACAAGCCTTCAATTATTTTAGAAATACACGAACACAGGCTGTTTCAGCTGTTTTCAGATAACCACAAGTTTTTAAGAAGCTATCTTGAATATGCAGCAGACCATACAGTCATCCTCGGGGATAGAATTAAGCACTATGTGAATACGACAATCCGTGAGAGTATAATAAGCTACCTTGAGTATGAACGGAAAAAGCAGAATTCGAACACTGTAAAACTTAACATGACAAAAAAGGCGTTAGCGGAAAGAATCGGCGTGCAAAGGACTTCTTTATCTAGGGAGCTTGCAAAAATGAGGGAGGATGGTTTGTTAAATTTCGACGCTTACTCCATCGAGCTATTGCCCGGTTATTTTCATAAGCCATAAAAATATAATTTAAATTATTGAAGAAGTTCATCTCCTGCATTTAACGGCTTGTACAAGCCGCTATTTGTGTTATGCAGCAAAACCCAATAGCTATGCTTTGCTTAAAAGGCACATTTGCATTGTTCAAGAATAGTATAAGCATATAACCATTGGGGAGGTGTACCCTTTTATGAATACTTGCTTTGGCTGCAATGCTGCGCTGAATTTACCCTATCCCGCTATTCAACCTCAAAGCAAAAGCTACAAATATGCGCGTGCAATGTTGAGCAATGTTGGTGATAGCAATTCAGAAATGACTGCTGTAAGCCTTTATTTCTATAATAGCGTTATACTTGATTCTAACTATTCATGTTTTGCTAAGTGCTTCCAAGATATTGCTGTTACAGAAATGCATCACCTTGATATATTTGCAGAACTTGCCTATAAGTTGGGGGAAGACCCACGGCTATGGAGTGACCATAATGGCAGGAAGGCCTACTGGACGCCTGCATTCAATCAGTATCCAAAAGAAATCCGGGCTCTTATCTCGAATTCTATTAAGGGGGAAGAGGCAGCTATCCGCAAATACAGGGATCAAGCGAAGTTTATTCAAGATGCAAATATTGTAAGCATCTTGAACCGAATAATTCTAGACGAAGAACTCCATATAGAAATCTTCAAAAATATGATGAAACACCTTGTATAGGGCGAAACAAGCAAGCGCCCAATTGCTACATATAAATCAATAGCCTGCAATTAAGATAGTAAAAGCATAGGAAATGGCGAAAGTACGCAGCTTTCGCCATATTGTTTAAAAATTATATTATCTCATGTATTAGGGTTGGTTAAACGCACTGTTTAATAGGCGCCCTATTTCTGATAGTCAATGGACACGGCATTTTCCTCACCTTTAAAGGCGAAGCTAATCATGCTGCTGCCTTTAAACGCAAGAAACTCCATGTGGTCACTATCCACATCAGGCTCTGTATCAAAGCTAAAGCCTGCTGCTGCTAATTCGCCAATGTAGCTTTTCACCTTTTCAGCGTTATCTACTATAATCTCGAGCCGAATAATGCCATCTTCACGCAGGATTGTTTCAATATGTCCTTCAAGCTGTGGAACTCCGGGCAATTCTTCAAAAGGCCAGGCTTTCCCTTCGCCCTCTGGTGTTTGTGTGTTGCCGGAGACTCCCTCCAACCCGGACAGAACGATGTAGACGGATACTTTTCCGGCATATAGGGGGTTGGGATTCATCGCGTTTTTATCAAGCATTATGGTATAATCAACACCATTCATTCTGGCGGTAATCCAATAACCATCTGGTGTTTCAATTGTATTTAAATCTTTCGCATCTTTGAGAGCGCCCTCATAAAAATCACATATTGTGTCAATGTTATTGTCACTTACATACATGATTTCCAAGCCCTTACTTGCGGGGTTTTCCTTAATATCAATAATCACAGCATCCACTGCAAGAGGCAGGGTTTCTATAGGATAGCTTGGAGGAAGCGTTTTGGAGCCAGTTGCGGTTTCATTTTGCGGCTTTTGATGTTCGCCTGTGGCCTGACTTTGTTCTGGCACTGGCGATACACTCTCACCATTTGCTTTTTTTGCTGCTGGTTCTTTTGAACCGCACCCAGTAAGCGTTAATACTAATAAAGACATGAAAACCATAGATAGGGTTCTCTTCATATGATATCCTCCTCATATAATAAGGCTGTTATTTTGTTAAAATGCAATTCTTCATGACCAATATAAGGATGCAAACGCTTCATTATTCAGCTAATCTCAGGGTAATATTATGCAACCCTAACATTTATAATTATGGATAAGGCGCCTCGTTTGCAGACATCATATAATTATAGCAAATATGGGGTTCCATTTATTTCGAAAGCTATCTTTGTTTTTATTGAAAACTATGTATTAAAAAGTCGAATAGCATCCGGGTAATAAGCAACAGATGCTTTTGCAATTCGCCTATATATTTAGTTCTTGGTTCTTCACTCAAATGAACTATCATTCGGTTTTATCTTTACTTAATGATTTTCTATATAATAAAGGTGGCATACCTTCTCTTTGTTTAAAAGCTGTCGAGAAATGGGCGCTATTTACATAACCACACTGAATTGCAATCTTCTCAATAGAAATACGAGTGTTGTGTAGCATTTCTTTCGCTTTCCGGTGCCTGCAACCCATTATATATTGATATGGTGTTATACCCATGTGCTTTGAGAATATCTTCTGTAAGTGAGGGGGGCTGATGTAGATAGCATTAGAGACATCCTTAATTGTAATATTACTGCTGTAATACGTCTCTATATATTTAACAGCCTTCTGTACATTATCCTCATAAGTTTTCAGGCTTTTACCGCTTGCATTAAATTCGAGGCTGGCATCTCTTAATAATTGTATTGCAATGCGATTTTCCAAGCTTTCAATCATTAGGCTATTGGTTTCTTCGTAATTTAAGACCTCGTGAGTCAGCGCCTCCAACCCTTCTAAGAGATGGCAACTATATGTAGTATCCAGGTTTTTGAATGATAGGTTTCCTGCTCCTCCGGTTAGTAGGTAGATGTTCTGCATGAACTCTTTATTAACACAAATCGTCATGTACTTTGATGGGGAGGAGCATTCTGGCGGATGAACTAATATGTCATCGCCTGGAGCCATGCAAATCAGACTGCCTTTCTTGAACTGATGCTCCTTTGAGCGAATTGTTGCTCGCGGGGGAGCAGTGAAACAGATTACAAAGTGGTATTCCTCAACACACATTTTTTTATTAACAACAAAATTCTCAGGTATAAAAATTGCAATGTGCTTAGTGATTATCGATTTTGTATTGTTATGAATATTTACCGGTATCTTTTTTACAAAGTAATCAAAGCCATTTCTCACAGCCTAACACCATTTTTGTCAAGTTCTTTATTGTCATTATCATACATGCAAATTAGCAATCCGTTACACCCAGCATAATTATTTTACAACTCGAAATTTTGCCCACGAAAACCAGCCTTGAAGCCTTGTTATTGTAATGAACGCAAAGTCCGGTCTGTTTGTGCGCTTGTTATAATATATCCGCTCTGCAGTCGCCGCGTCAAGGGTGGCTGGGTAGCCCGCATAAACCCTTAATGTGGCGATGGTTTGTGTTTGCAATCCCGAACTTCATAGAACGATATTTTGTACCCGAAAAGCAGGAAGCAAAACTTGGCATGTAATGTGTGCAGCACGCCTCCCTATATGCAGTTCAAATAGGCATCGCTATTCGATTAGTTTTCGCCCCATTCTCATTTGCGCCTTATAACATGTGCATTATTGACAATACCAAACCTTAGCGTTATACTCATGCTTGAATAACGTTATAAGGAGGATATTGAACGTGAAGAAAACCCTATCACTTGTGCTTAGCTTCCTGTTTTTGTTATCATTAACAGCTTGTTCAAATGGCAATGTTACAGCCCCATCCGAAACACCTGCTCCGCAAGAGATGCAGATAGCCGAAACAGCAGCGCCTTTTGAGGTTCCGGCAGAAACGGCATTATTCCCAGCCACGCTGACTGATCAAGCTGGGCGCGAGGTAAAAATAGAAAAAATGCCGGAGCGCATTGTTTCCGGTTACTTTATTTCCACATCTGCCTGTATTGCTTTGGGGATCAGCAACCGGCTGGTAGGCATCGAAGCAAAGGCTGCCGCACGAAATATTTATCGCCTAGCTGCGCCTGAACTTTTGGAACTGCCCAATGTTGGCAGCGCAAAGGAGTTTAACCTTGAGGGCTGCATCGCGCTCGAGCCGGATCTTGTAATCCTGCCCAAAAAACTAAATGACAGCGCACAAACGCTATCCGCTTTGGGTATTCCAGTTCTGCTCGTCAACCCCGAGAATCACAAACTTTTAGCCGAAGCCATACAGCTTATTGCTGCAGCATCCGGCACATCTGATAAAGCGGAAGCGTTAATTTCCTATTATGATGAAGCCGAAACAAAAATCGCAGGGCTTGTCGCGGGGCTCGATAAACCATTGGTTTATTTTGCAGGGAATTCTGCCTATCTTAGTACTGCACCCAAAGATATGTACCAGGCGTCATTGGTTCGTACAGCTGGCGGTATGAATGCGGGTGATAGCATAGAGGGCGATAATTGGACCGAGATTTCCTATGAACAGCTGCTCGCCATTAATCCCGAAATCATTGTTATACCGGCTGAAGCATCCTACACAAAAGACGATTTACTTCAAGATGAGGCGCTCTTGGAACTATCCGCAGTAAAGAGCGGCAAAATATTCGCCATGCCCGCTGATTTTGAGCCATGGGATTCTCCTGTACCATCTGGAATCCTTGGTTCGATGTGGCTCTCATCCGTACTGCACGGAGATGTTTATTCCATGGACAGCTTTATTCAAGACATGACTGCCTTTTACAGTACGTTCTACGGATTTAAGGCCGATACCTCGTTTGCTGGAGCTGCGTAAGATTCTATGGATGTAAGGCCCGCGAAAACGCTAAAGCTTATTTTTATAGCAGCTCTTATTCTTATGGGAGCTGCATTTCTGGCGTCTGTATGCGTTGGCAAATACCCCATTGCACTATCAGATATCGCGAACATGCTCACTGGGCAAAACTTGGTAAGCGACATGACTCGGCGGGTATTTTTCACGCTGCGCCTTCCACGTACTATAATGGCGTTGCTCGCGGGCTTCGGGCTCGGCCTTGCAGGCTCAGTTTATCAAACGATATTCAACAACCCTCTGGCAGCACCGGATGTTATAGGCGTAGCAAGCGGTGCTAACCTCGGCGCTGCTGCTGCAATTATGCTTGTTGGGAGCGCGACTGCAGCAGTTGCTGGCGGAGCATTTTTAGGCGGCATAGTTGCTGTGCTTTTAGTTATACTGCTTGTGCGCGCAACTGGCGCCAATAGTACTGCCACTTATGTGTTGGCTGGCATCATCCTATCTGCGGTTGCGCAAGCCGTGATTATGATATTAAAGTTCTTTGCGGACGCGGAAAATGAGCTCGCCGCAATGGTCTTTTGGTCCATGGGGAGCTTCGGCGGTGTGACGGACGCAAAGCTGATGTCCGTTTTTCCTATTTATCTCGTTGGCATTATAGGCCTCATACTTCTTAGACGGCAGGTCTTTCTGCTTTCACTCAATGAGGATGAAGCTAAAATGCTCGGTGTTCGGGTACGGCGGATGCGTGTTGCCATATTGGGGTTTTCAACCCTTACTGTTGCTTCCGTAATATCCGTCACAGGCCTTATTTCCTTTGTGGGGCTTATCGCACCTCATATCGCGCGCCTATCGACACGGCGCAGTACTTTTGCAGTGAGTGTTCTTGCCGGGCTTATAGGAAGCGTTATTCTCTTGATTTCAGATAGCCTCGCTCGTATCCTCACTACCGCAGAGCTCCCTATTAGCATATTGACAACGTTTATCGGTGTCCCGTTCCTCATCCTTTTTATGTTCAAGCGGAGGAAGGGGCGTAGACTATGAGTATGCTTAAAGTAACGGATCTTCACGTTTCGTATGGCAAACATGAAATTCTCAAAGGAATCGGGTTTGATATCCCAAAAGGGCAGTTTGCTGCGCTTCTCGGCCTGAATGGGTCAGGGAAAACAACTCTGTTAAAATCGATTTCCGGCCTCTTGCCCATAAGGTCCGGAATCTGCAGTGTCAACGACATACCGTATTTATCTCTCGATGAGCGCCGAATCGCGCGGTTGATATGTTATATTCCGCAGCGGCATAGTGCCATCATGGGCACGCCTTTGCTTGACGTGGTGCTGATGGGTTTTAATCCGTATCTCGGGATATTCTCCTCCCCAGGCAAACGCGAACGCAGTATCGCAAGCGAAGCGTTGGTGCGCGTGGGTCTTCGCGATTTAGAGGAATTTGATTTTGGTAAATTGAGTGAAGGACAAAAGCAGCTTGCAATCCTCGCAAGGGCAATTGCGCAGGACGGCCCAGTCATGCTTCTTGATGAGCCGTCAAGTTCTTTGGACTTCGTCAACAGCCACCATGTACTAAAGCTCGTGCGCGAACTAGTGTGCGAAAACGAACGCGCTGCCCTTATTACCATGCACGACCCTAATCTCGCGCTCAAATGGTGCGACCGTATACTGCTGCTAAAGGATGGCATAATTTTTGGAGAAATTGACTTGCATCAGGACACACAGGAGCATATACGCCACAATTTATCAAAACTATACGGCGAAATAGATGTGCTGCCATATAAAGACGAATATATTATGATAAAGCAATAATCGAAGGCGATGCGGACAGCTGCTGTGGGGACTTAGGGCGGGCATCCAAAACAAATAGAGCATGTTATGCGGCAGGTAGAGTATTTTCGACCTAAACCTCAAATTCTTGCATATGTATATTTTCCCTGTTATAATAATTGTAAGTTAAATAGCCAAGCACTCCGAGCTTTATTTTCACAAGTTGAAGATACTGCCGTTAGGGTATGTGGGGCGACCTGCATGCCTGCCTTTTGCAAAGGAGTTGCAGTTCAGTTCTTGCTGCAATTATCTAATCTGATTGGTGTCAGGTTTGCCAATCATCTGCAAAAGGAAGAGTATTATGCAACGTTATCAGCGCCATATTCCTGTTTTGAAAGCTTTATCCGACGAAACCCGTTTAAAAATAGTGCATATGCTCGCATGGAAGAGCATGTATGTAAATCAGCTTTTGGAGTGCTTTAACATTACACAACCCACTCTTTCTTATCATATGAAGATCCTTTTAGAAGCTAATCTTGTACATTCTGAGCGTCACGCATCCCATGTTTTCTACAGCATTAACCCATTAACGCTTAACCTTGTAAACGAGCTTTGTTCAACACTTCTTGAAGGCCGCGAACTAACAGAGCAGGATAAGAGAAATAAGCTTGTCAAACTATATAGAAATATATGAATATAACTATATAGGCTTGTTTTAATGGAAGGCGACCTTTATAATTAGTTTGTGAAAAGTATCCCAAAGTAACATATGCTTTCTACATATCTTTTCAAGGAAGCATAGCTGTAATTGTTTCTGCTGTTTCTTCGCATATGAAGCCGTAGCTGGAACAGGTGCTGGAAGTTAGTAGGCTGCAGAGTGTTATTATGGGTCGCTGCAAAATAACGGGAGGTAGCATCATGCCTGTATTGACTATTGACGGTCGTCGTATTGAAGTCTTAGAAGGGGCCACTATTTTAGAAGCCGCTGAACAACTCGGAATAGAAATCCCAACATTATGCCACCTTAAGGACCTTCCTGCAGAGGGTTCTTGCCGCATGTGCTTGGTTGAGGTTGAGGGTGCGAGGAGCCTCCAAACAGCTTGCTCAACACCATGCAGCGAGGGAATGATTGTCCACTCGCGCAGTGAAAAGGTTGTCGAAGCACGGCGATTTGTTCTTGATTTATTACTATCAAACCATAAGAAGGATTGTTTTACTTGTTCGAAGAACGGCGAATGCAAGTTTCAAGAATACTGCTATGAATATGGAGTAGAGGATTCAGTATTTCAAGGGGAAAGGGTGCAGGGGCCTATTGACCGCAGCAGCCCATTCTTTACATACGACCCAGAGCAGTGTATTCTTTGCAGGCGCTGTGTACGCACTTGCGAAATGCTCCAAGCAAACAATACTCTCTCAGTAAGCGGGCGCGGGTTTAAGACGCATGTAGCTCTACCATTTGAAAAGGACTTTGACAGCTACAATTGCGTAAGCTGCGGCAACTGCGTTTCTGTGTGCCCTACAGGGGCCTTAGCCCCCAAATCCAAGGATCGCTTCCGTATGTGGGATGTTAAAAAGGTGCTTACCACATGTGCATACTGCGGCGTTGGTTGCCAAATGCATTTGCTTGTTAAGGGCGATAGAGTGGTTGGCGTAGAACCTGCTGATGGCCCGACTAACAAAGGCCTGCTCTGTGTAAAAGGTAAGTTTGCCTTCAATTTCATTAACCATGCTGATAGGCTGCAGAAGCCATTAATTCGCAAGAATGGCGTGTTGGAAGAAGCAGAGTGGGATGAGGCGCTAGACCTAATCGTAGGTAAGATAAAAAGCATTAGAGCTGAAAGCGGCGCAGATGCTTTGGCAGGCTTTGCAAGCGCATGCTCCACAAACGAGGACAATTACGCATTTATGAAAATGATGCGCGCTGCCATAGGCACAAACAATGTAGACCATTGTGCTCGGTTGTGCCATGCTTCAACTGTGGCAGGGCTTGCAATGACTTTGGGTTCTGGCGCTATGACAAATTCTATTCCAGAAACTGTTGAAGCGGATGTTGTTTTTGTTACCGGCTCAAACACAACAGAATCGCATCCTGTTATAGGCGCGCAAATCCGGCAGGCACTCTTAAGAGGCGCAAAGTTAATTGTTGCTGAACCTAGGAATATTGACCTTGCTCGACAGGCAGATATCTTTTTGCAGATTAAACCAGGCACAAACGTAGCGCTTTATAACGGTATGATGAATGTTATCCTCGAAGAAGGGCTTGCGGATATCGAGTATGTGAATGCGCGAACCGAAGGGTTTGAGGAGCTTAAGGCCATTATTGAAGAATATCCAGCTGCAAAAGTTGCAGAAATATGCGGCATTGATGAAGAAGCTTTGCGTAAGGCAGCCCGCCTATATGCAAAAGCGGATAAAGCGCCCATATTCTACTCAATGGGTGTAACTCAGCATTCAACAGGCACAGCAGGCGTAATGAGCGTTTCAAACCTCGCTCTCTTATGCGGCAAAATCGGAAAGTATGGTTGCGGCGTGAACCCATTGCGTGGCCAGAACAATGTTCAGGGTGCATGTGATATGGGTTGCCTGCCTGGCGACTACACTGGGTACCAGAAGGTGGCAAATGAAGCCTCGCGCAAGAAGTTCGAAGATGCATGGGGCGTTTCGCTTCCGGATAAACCCGGTCTAACAGTCAACGAGGTAATAAATGCAGTAGATTCAGGAGATATCCGTCTTCTCTATATCATGGGGGAAAACCCAATGATTTCAGACCCGGATATAAACCATGTTGAGCGTGCACTAAAGAAATGTGAGTTCCTTGTTGTACAGGATATTTTCCTTACAGAAACAGCTGAGCTTGCAGATGTTGTTCTGCCTGCTGGTACGTTTGCGGAAAAGGATGGAACATTTACTGCAACAGATCGCCGCGTGCAGCGAGTTCGCAGGGCTATTAAAGATGTGGGTGAGTCAAGAGTTGATTGGGAAATCCTTTCCGAGCTCATGAAGCGTCTTGGATATGAAAACAGCTTCCATACATCTGAGCAAATAATGGATGAAATCGCATCTTTAACACCTCAATATGGCGGTATAAGCTATGAACGCCTTGAGAATGAGAGCTTGTGCTGGCCATGCCCGGATGCAACACATCTTGGGACACCGACTTTGCACACTAAGGCCTTCTCACGGGGTGAGCGTGCCAAGTTTATTCCGCACCATTATCAGACTTCTGCAGAGCTTCCTGATGCAGATTACCCATATATACTAACAACAGGTCGAGTACTTTATCAATATCACACACGGACTATGACAGGTAAGAATGAGGGCATTAACCAGATAGCTGGGACATCTTATATTGAAATAAATCCAGCAGATGCACAAAGGCTCGGCGTTTTAGATGGGGAGATGCTAAATGTCAAGTCTCGCCGCGGCGAAGTAGTCACAAGGGCTAAAATAACGGATAAGCTCAAAGAAGGTGTTGTTTTCATGCCCTTCCACTATGCGGACGGACCTGCAAACAAGCTCACAAATGCCGCGCTTGACCCAATTGCGAAGATTCCCGAATTCAAAGTATGTGCTGTCACAGTTTCGCGTGCATAGCCTGCCTTAGCCTTATACGATTAAACTTCATCTGCATATAAGTGCAATGAGGGGATTTCACAAAATAATAGTCCACAGGCGGAACAAATGAGGCAATTCGGAACAGCAGCAATATTAGCGGGAGGCATGTCCTCCCGCATGGGGTTTGATAAGCAGTTGCTTACTGTATCGCGCAAGCGGCTAATTACAGGTTTATTGCCGCGCCTATCCGAGTGTTTTGACGATATCCTCGTAGTAACAAACTTCCCTGAACTCTACCATGGCATGGCTGTACGTACGGTATCTGATGTAATCCCAGGGAAAGGCCCGCTTTCCGGTATTCATGCAGCGCTGCTGGCTGCGCGCAGCAGTTATGTGTATTTCATGGCATGTGATATGCCGTGCTTCGAAAGCGCCTATGTAGAGTACATGAAGCAGCGGTTAAGAGAATTCCCTTCTGATGCTTGCGTAACCAAACAGGGAGCGTGGATAGAGCCTTTTCATGCTTTTTATAGGCAAAGCGCTGTTGAAACTATTGAGTCGGATTTGAAAGCGGATAAAACCTCTGTTTTTTATTTGCTAAAAAAGCTATCAACTTTATACATAGCTGAAGAAGAAGCACGCCGCTTTTCCTCTAATTGGTCGCTATTTTGCAACCTGAATACGCGCGAAGAATACTTTGCCTATCTTAATTTGCAGAAAGGGTAAGCGATGCAAGTTCAGCAAACGCTCGAAATAATACGGGTACGCAACAAAACTGGTTTTTTTGAGCAGGATACAATAATATGCGAACATGAATTGCAAATATGTATTAACAACACATTTAAGCTGCAACTAAGCTGCTCCCCCCAAAACATAGAAGAACTAGTTATTGGGCATTTGTTTTCGCAAGGACTTATTCAAGCCTATAAAGATATTATTCAAATTCAGATTAACGACGATTTAAGTGCTTCAGTTGAGCTTCGCAATTTTGACGGTATTCCTTGCAAAGCAAATATATGTGAGGCGCAGCAGGTAGCAACTCTGCAAAATGCAAGCCCTCAAAGTACAGTTGGCGCTGCTCTCGTGGATGAAGTGCTGCCCTTGCCTGTTAAGGCCTTATTCTCTCTTGAGGAGATTTTAGATCAGGCAGCTTCGCTTCAGAGCAGGAGCGCGCTATTTCAAAAAACCGGCGGAGTTCACGCCTGCGCTTTGTATAGTGCAGCACAAGCGCCCTATTTCATGGAAGATATCGGGCGTCACAATGCGTTTGATAAAACAATAGGAGCTGCATTGCGCGATGGAGTTTCATTTTCTCATGCAATGCTCCTAACAACCGGCCGAGTGCCAAACGACATTCTATTTAAAGCAATAAAAGCTAAGTTGCCGATTATTGTATCACGCTCTGCGCCAACAGCCCAAGCTGTAAGAATAGCTCGTGATTGCAATATTACGCTTTGCGGGTTTGCGCGTGATAAACGTATAAATATCTATTCAGCCCCAGAACGAATTCACGGGATAACCTATATAAGCGAAAAAAACAGTGTAATAAAGGAGAATTAAAATGAACGCACCTAACGAAGTTGCACAAAACTGTATTGCAATAGGTAAAAAGAAGGCTTCGCTTCCAGGAAGCAAACTGATTGTTTTAGGTATTTTAGCCGGCATGTTTATTGCATTTGCCGCAGTTGGGGCGAATACAGCCTCGAGTGTCATTGAAAACGCGGGCGTGTCAAAGCTAATAGGCGCGTTGCTTTTCCCGGCAGGGTTGGCAATGGTCCTGGTTGCAGGGAGTGAGTTGTTTACAGGCAACAGCCTAATAATAATAGGCGTGCTTGAAAAAGAAGTGCAAATTGCAGATATGTGCAAAAATTGGCTGTTTGTATACATCGGCAACTTTATAGGCGCGCTTTTTGTAGCTTGGCTTGTAAATGCAGGTCACCAGCTTAGCCTCTTTTCGAATGCATTAGCAGGTACTACTATTAATGTTGCTACTGCAAAAGCCGCTCTAAGCTTTGGGGATGCATTTTTGCGCGGCGTAATGTGCAATTTTCTGGTGTGTGTAGCAGTGTGGATGAGCTTTGCAGCAAAAGATATAGCAGGAAAAATAATTGGCTTGTTTTTCCCGGTTATGTTATTTGTTCTTTGTGGGCTTGAGCATAGTGTAGCAAATATGTATTATGTGCCAGCAGGCATATTTGCGCTTTCTAACCCTTCATATGCTGCTG
The DNA here is from genome assembly GCA_964461335.1 of uncultured Oscillospiraceae bacterium. Lineage (GTDB taxonomy): Bacteria > Bacillota > Clostridia > Christensenellales > CAG-138 > JAKJBL01. The sequence goes on along the minus strand of CAYWTY010000008.1, from coordinate 18,312 downwards.
CAGCAACAGCGGATGTGTCATTATTGACTTGGGGCAACTTCCTGTTAAATAATCTTCTTCCTGTAACTTTGGGGAATGTAGTTGGCGGCGTAGGGCTTGTAGGAATTCCATATTGGTTGGTTTACTTGAAAAAGTCAAAGTCAGCATAAATAAATCCGAATAGTATTAACCCATCAACAATACTAGCCAGGCATTATTGCCTGGCTAGTATATTTTAGAAATAGCATGCTTGGCGCATTTTTCACTTTGCGTGCTAATTAAATATCGGTACATCCCTTATCGCATGTTTTTATTACAGTTGCAAAAATTGCGCCATGGCGGAGAGGGCAGAACTCCCGATTTTTTCGCAGCTCACATTCTTCGTAGCAACCCTTTTTGCGCGATACCATAAAAACATGCCCTTCAGCCTCAAACCTGTCGCCTATGTTTAACGTGCTGTATTCAATGGCTGAAGTGAGTATATCTGCCTTAAAGCGTTTTGCGCAAAGCCCATTTTGTTTGTCCTTCATAGCCAACTGTGCCTTAGTATCAAGAAATGACACCTCTCTACCAGGAGCATAATGCTTTGTATCTGCGGCTTGCTGTGCGTTGCATATACTATGTGCATCTATGCAGCTGTCTTTTTCCCTAGCTAGCGAAGCTGGAATAGCGCATGCTGTACACTCTGCCTTTTTTTTATTTAAGTGCATTAAGTCCATAACCGTTCCTCACCTGGGTTATTAACCGTATACCCACCTAAGCGAGCTAGACGGGTAGCAAACTCATCGCTTTTTAGTGCTTGTATGAACCGCTGCACGTTAGCCAGTTCCAAGGCCTGCCTCGCAAATAGAAGGTCGTATTGCTCGTCGCAGATTGGGATAAAATCGAGGTCATAAAGCTTTGCTGCTGAATAAATTCCAAGCCCTGCATCAGCACTGCCTGCTGCGATAATTGCTGCAACGCCCGTATGTGTATATTCTTCGCGATGGTACCCATTAATAGCATCAGTATCAATATGTTCTTTAGCTGATAAATAATCGCAGAGTATGCGTGTGCCAGCTCCTTTTTGCCGGTTAACATATGATAGCCCGGGTTGAGCTAAATCAGAAAAACACTTTATTCCCTTAGGGTTCCCTTTTTTAATTATCAACCCCTGAACACGCTGCACACAACTTATAAGCGCTACGTCTAAACCTTGGAGATAACGCTTTATATAGGCAGTATTATATTCTCCGGTTGCTTCGTCTAACAGATGAATGCCCCCTAAATGCGCTTCAGCGCGCTTGATTGCCATTATACCTCCCATGCTTCCAACATGTGATGATGCAATAAGAGAACCTGGTCTCCTACTTGAAAGAATATCAGCAAGTTCATCGATAAGCGGGTCATGGCTTCCTGTTATGACAACAGTATCCCGGATAGCATCTTCATTTCGCAGCAGACGCACTTTTAATGCTTCGCCAGCTTGTACGCCTTCGCTGTTTTGAGGTACATCTATGATGCCATCAGCTTTAACAAATGAGGAAACCACGCCTGCTCCGCGGTTAAGCGGTACAGCAACCATCCGCTCGTTCACATATCCAAGGCGTGCACGTACAAACTCACGATATTTGAGTGAAGAGGTAAATGTCCTTGCTGCAACAGCTGTTATTACTTTCTCGTCTTCAAAGAGCCGCCCTGTCATGGCAGCGAGTACTGGCTTAAACAGTTGCTCCATTACAATAATGCCTGAGACTGGGTAGCCGGGAACCCCAAGTATGGGTTTCGCGCCGTGGTAACCGAGGATTGTTGGCTTGCCGGGTCTTATTGCTATTCCGTGGTATAGTACTGTACCAACACTTTCAATCACAGCATGCGAATAATCCTCACGCCCGGCAGAACTGCCTGCATTAAGAATGACTGCATCGCATTCGCTAAGCGCCTTTTCAAGCACAAGCTTAATAGCTGCTGCATCATCTTTTACTGTTGGGTATACTTTTGTGTTTGCCCCCCATTGCGCCAGCATGCTTGCGAAGATTGTAGAGTTAAACTCAATAATTTCCCCTTCTGAAGGTTCTTCTGTTTCAAAAGATACAATTTCGTCTCCGGTTGTCATTATGCCGACTAGAGGTTTTTGTACAACCAAAATGTGTTGTACACCGCATGCAAGCATCGCGCCTTGAGCAGAAGGCGTTATTTCCTGATAAGAGGGCAGAATCATATCGCCTGCGCTGATGTCCTCACCAATCTGGCGTACATGCTCCCATGGTACAGCAGCAATCGAGAGCTCTATTCCTTCCTCACCAAGCTCAATGACATCTTCTATCATAACAACACAATCACAGCCTTGCGGCAAAGGGTCGCCAGTATCTACCCGTATAAATTGTGAAGCTACAAGCCTTACTGGTGTTGTTTCTGTTGCTCCGAATGTCAGCTTCGCGTTTAAGGCAATACCATCCATTGCGCAGGCATTATAATGCGGGGTGCTGCGTGCAGCATATACAGCTTCAAATGTAATCCGCCCAAGCGCTTGGCCAACGGCAAGAGTCTCGCTCATAGTTGAAAGCCCGCAAGATTGTAGTGTAGCAAGATAATCGGCTAAAGCTTGTTCGAGGGGAATATTTGTTAAATATTGAAATGCCATTCTATTTTAGCTCCTAAATAATGTAACGTTGGTGAGGCATCCTTTTGATAGACCTTCGCTTTCCCTTGGTATGCAAATATAGCCATCTGCCCCTAACAATGTAGTTATAAGCCCTGATTTGCCGAGTATTGGCACAGCTAAAACTTCAGCAGCGCACTCAATCTTAGCAGGGATATACTCCTCTCTGCCATTGTTTGAAGGAATTGCACGAGAAAGTGTGGCCTCTACTTGCTTGCGCGTATCCTTTAACCCTGCAAAGCTAGTTAAAAGCGGACGAACGAATATTTCGAACATGAAATAAGCTGCAAGCGGGTGGCCAGGAAGCCCAAATATAGGCTTGCCTTCAGCCTTGCCAATAATCGTGGGTTTGCCTGGCTTTATGGCAATACCATGTACAAACACCTCGCCAAAGGTCTCTATTACTTGGTGTGCCGCATCTTTGTAGCCAACGGATGTTCCTCCGGTAATAAGCAACATGTCGCACTCAGCAAGTGCACTTTCAACAACCTTGCACAGTACTTCAAATTCGTCTGCTACAATGCCATAAAATACTGCTCTGCCTCCAAGGCCTTCTACTGCAGATTTAAGCATTGGCCCGTTGATATCGCGAATCTGTGCGCCGCTCGGTGTTTTTTCAAATGAAATGAGCTCATCGCCAGTTGATATAATACCAACGCTTGGCCTTTTAACCACAGGCACGTTTGAAACGCCAAGCGCTGCAAATGCACCAATCTCGCGTGCAGAAATAATTGTCCCTCTAGAAGCTGCAACTTCGCCCTGTTTGATATCATCGCCAAGGAAAATGATGTGCTGCCCTGGTGCGGACGGTTTGTAAACTGCCACAGTATCATCAGAAAAGCGCTCTGCATTTTCAATCATTACCATGGCATTCGTTCCTTTAGGGAGTTCACCTCCGGTTGGTATGTAGAAGCAGTCGCCACGCTGCCATTGGAAACCGGATGTTTCTCCCATTTCGACTTCACCACGCAGCTTTAGCAGAGCAGGAATCGCCTCCGAACAGCCAAAAACATCTGAGGAGTTGACAGCATACCCATCTACTGTTGAACGGTTGAACCCCGGGACATGCTCTCTGGCAAAAATATCTGCAGCTAAAACACAGCCGCTCGCTTGTACAAGCGGGATTTCATGGGCTTGCGGCTCGAGTGTGAAGCGTTCGGCAATTAGACGGTGCGCTTCTTTTGAGTCAATAACTTGAAGCAAACTATATCCTCCAATACTTAAGAAAGTCGCTGATTGTCTTATTTTCGGTTTTTAGCAGCACATCATGTGGCTCGCCCTGCTCAATAATCCTCCCCTCGTGCATAAAAAGCACTTCATCAGCAATTCTAAGCGCTTGTGCAGGGGAGTGGGTTGTGATAATCAGCGTACATTGCGTATTGCGCCAATAGCGGTCAATTGCGCTCTCAATGAGTTCGGTGCCGCTTACATCTGCAGCAGCTGTTGGTTCATCCAGCAGCAGCAGGTGACGCTTTGTAGCAAGCACCCGCGCTAAAGCCAAACGCTGCGACTCCCCGCCCGAGAGTTTATTGGCGCGCTGATGTACTTTATCAGACATGCCAACCTCTTCAAGTGCCTTTAATGCAATGGCTGGGGGGGCCTTTTTGTTATTCATTGCCATCATTACATTCTTTAGTACAGATGAGTTGAAAGCGTATGGGTGTTGCGGCACATAGCCGATTTCTTCACTGTTATTTATAATGCTCGCGCCTTCATCCGGTTTAATAACCCCAGAGAGGATGCGCATGAGTGTGCTCTTGCCAGAACCGTTCGGCCCCATAAGAGCATAGCGCCTGTTTGGCAAGAAGGATAGATTCTCGATGCAGAGAACACGTTTTTGGGCATATGTTTTACAGATGTTGTTTATTATAAGCAAAGTTTACCTCAAAAGCTTCGTTAATCTTGGCGAAGCCGGTTTGCGATAGCATTTACAGTAAACGCAATGAACAATAACACAATTCCGAGTGCAATCGCAAAATTAAAATCGCCCATGTTCACGACCATTGCAATGGCAGTCGTCATCACGCGAGTTTTGAACTGAATATTGCCGCCAACTATACTTACAGAACCCACCTCTGAAATGGCGCGGCCAAAGCCCATAAGTACAATTGCAATAAGTTGATTGCGAAGCTCAAAAATTGTATAAATGAGCTGCTTTCGGTAGGGCATGCCCATTCCAATTGCTGTTTCGCGAATTTGGTTCCAGCGCGATTCGAATGCTGCGGCACAAAGGCTTGTTATAACAGGGGTTATCAGCACTACTTGTGCTATAACCATGGAAGTAAGGCTAAACAGTAATCCTAACGAACCTAGCGGGCCACTGCGTGAGAGCAAAAGGAAAACCAGAAGGCCGCTTAGCACGGATGGTGTGGACATAAGCGTATTTGTTATGCGAAGCAACATTCTCTTAAAACGAAATTCTTTACTTGCAATTAGCAAGCCAAAAAAAATGCCAAGCACAGCCGAAATCAAAGTGCTGAAAAAGGACATTTGCAATGTGATGCCAACAATCTGGCGTAATTCATTATTCGAACCGAAGAGCATGTCGATTATTTTTGCTGTATTAGCCATTGGTTTACCAAACAATTAAATAAATTTGGAATGAAATCAATCCATGACAACAAAAGCCAAATAAGGCGATGCAGCTATTCTCCGTTAAAAAACAGCCCCTCGCCGTATTCAGCAACACCAAACTCAGCAATAAGTTGCTTCGCTTTGTCGCTCGTCAGCCAATCCACAAGCGCCTGTGCACCATCAACATTAGTTTCAGGCCATTTATCTTTGTTGATAATCAAGAGTGAATATGTATTCTTTAGGTCTGGCGACTCTTCTAATAGCAAGTTGAGCTCTGCCCGTTTTGCATGCGCTAAGTAGGTAGCTTTATCAGTAAGTATATAGGCCTGTTGTTCAGCTGCTATATTGAGCGAAGTGCCCATACCTTGACCAGTGCTAACGTAATAATCCTTGCCTTCTGGTTCAATAGCAGCAGCAGCCCATATTTTTAGCTCTGCTGTATGTGTGCCGGATTTGTCGCCGCGGGAAACAAACTTCACACCTTCGGTTTGTGCAATCATTTCAAAAGCCTTAACAGCATTTGCTGCGGACTTCACTCCTGCAGGGTCATCTGCCGGGCCTACGATGACAAAGAAGTTATGCATAAAAGGAATACGCTTTTCTGAGAAACCCTGCGAAATGAATTCTTCTTCAGAGGACTTAGCGTGTACCAAGAGAATATCTGCGTCACCAGTTCTGCCCTTTTCAATTGCAGCGCCAGTGCCTGCAGATGTTATTTCGAGCTTGTACCCTGTGTCAGCTTCAAAAATTGGCTGCAGATATGGCAATAACCCTGAGTCGTTTACTGATGTTGTTGTGGACACGCGAAGTTCTGCCTTCGGCGCTGGCTTCTTTTGCGAACAAGCAAAAGAACTAAATACGAGCAATGCAATAAGCAAGAAAATAAATATACGTTTCATTATTGTCTCCTTTCCAAATACGGGAGGCGTAAGGGTTTCCCTTTACACCCGTTGTGCAACTACCATGAATAAACTATTTTTAGGTTTGTTGCATCGGAGCAATTTCATTCCTTAAACATTATACAATAATTCGACATATGTTTTCAATTGCAGGGTTGAATAAGTGTAAAAATACTTTGTATATTTATAATCCTGCATACCTTATGTGATATTGCCGCCGAGTTTATATTGGCATAGTACAATTAACTCCTTAAAAATAAAAAGCTGTAATGCATCAACTGGGTATCGTATGTCCTAACTGCCATAAGTACAGTCTTAAATTCTATTTTTGGAGTAGTGAATTGCATTTTTGGGGCATACTAACCTGCAATTTGTGCACTGGTGACAAAATGCGGTGTTAATAACAGCCTTTTTATTCTCATTGGAAACGACTATGGCATGAGATGGGCACTCCTTTTCACATAGCTTGCAGCCAATGCAGTCATCCTCATGTACTTTTACCGAAAACATCGCAAATCGGCCAAAGCTCCTTTGCAACGTGCCAAAAGGGCAGATAAGGTTGTGGAATACTTCCGGTTTATATCTAAGTGTTACAAGCAGAGAGACGGCCAGCCAGAATGGAAGAACAGGCAAGTTAATATGCAACAGCCTTTTAGATAGCAGCATAACTGCTACACTGACAAATAGCGCAATCCATGTAAAATATCCGTTCTTTAGCCACCTGGGAGACTTATCCGTTTGCAGTTTCAGCTTCTTTGAAAGCCATTCGACAGGAAGCATCAGAGTGTTCATTGGGCAGATATAGCCGCAATATACTCGCCCTAAGAAAAAGGCGGCAATCAAGCTTACTGCGAAAAGGGCAAGCCACAGCATTACTTTCCCGTTTACAAGCAAAAACAGAAATATTGCAAGAAATAATACACGAACGATGTTGGCTAAGTATTTCATAATATTTGCCTCCTATTGAGCTAATATTATTATATTGATTGAGCATACAAAAATCTGTTACTAATGTAACACTATGAATGCTCATTATGAAAAAGTTGTAACTGATAAGACGAAGTGACTTTAGGTGCGCAACAAGCAGCATTGCTCCCATTCTTTGTACTTGGATAACCTTAAACTGTATGGTATAAATAATAGTGAAAATGAATGGGAAAGGCAGCGAATTATGGGGGAAAATAGTTCCGTTATAACGCTCAAGCACAAATACATATATATAGGCGCGCTAATCGGTCTTGGTTTTCTTTGGACGGGTGCAGCCTATATTTCGCAGGCTTATCGGATGATGCTGCTGCTTGATGGAGCAATTGTAAACCTTCTGGTATGCGGTGCCTACTACATTTGCCAAGCGGTGGGTATTGGCGCGGTAGCTCTACTTTATAAAAAACGCTCTGCGTTTGCTGGCGGGCGGGCGCTTCCTCTTGGAACTACCATTTTTGGGGTAGTTTGCACTGCTGCGTCACTGTTTTCAACCTCGCTTGCGCTCATAATCATCACCGGCGCACTGCTCAACCTAGCTATCGGTGTTCTTTCCGGCTGTTATCTAACAAGGCTCTCAACAGGCATCCCACAAGAGCGGCGAGGGATTGTGTTTGGCTGTGCATATGCCTTCGGTAGCATCGCTACATGGCTTATTTCCCTGCCAATGGGCGGAAGGTTTCTATGGAATAGCGCCAGCTTTTTTGCCATAGCAGTGCTCGCCGCCTTGTCGCTGCCGCTCTTATGGCGGGTTTCCACGCCTTCAAAGCCGGAGGAGATGGGGGAGTTAGTTAGCGCCGGCTTTAGTAAAAAACTTATTTGGCTTGCAGCGGCTGTGCTGTTTCTTTTGTCGATGGAAAACACGCTCGGTTTTGCTTTCCCGCTAAAGTTTGCTTCAGGCAGTGTGCATGTTGAATTCACACGCGCGTTTTACGGTGTTGGCCTTATCGTAGCAGGCGTTGTCAGCGACAAAAATCGTCGCTGGGGGGCGATATGCTGTTTAGCGGCGCTAGCCTTCCCATTTGGTGCGTTGGCTCTAGGGAGCAGTGCATCAGGGCAAGCAGTCATGTGGATGCTGGCCTATCTGTTTCTGGGGTTTTGGTCGACCTATCGCATACTCATATTTTTAGATATTTCTGCAAAAACAAGCTTACCTGAGCTTGCCGTATTAGGGCTGCTGGCGGGTCGCCTTGGCGAGGCGGCGGGTACGCTTGGCGTGGGGTTATTTACAGGCATTCCGCTCATCCTTCTTTCAGGAGCGGTTTTTGCGCTTATAATTGTCCTTTTCTTTCCGCTTTATCAAAAACTGTATTCATCCGTAGCAAACCCCCTAGAAGCGGAAAAGCAACGGTTTACCGAGTATGCCGCCCGCTTTGGCTTCTCTCCGCGGGAGCAGGAAATCTTCCTGCTTATGATACGGGGTATGTCCAACGCAGAGATAGCCGGTGCGCTCTATATCACCGAGAGTACGGTCAAGTTCCATGTCAGCAATTTGTTCAGAAAAAGCGGTCTATTTAGCCGCGTAGCCCTTATTACCGATTATAAGCTTGGGCACAAAGCGTAATTGCATTATGGGTTCACTGTTAGCGTTTTGAGGTTCCAAAGCCACATAGTTTCAGGCTGATTTGCTGCAATTACCCGGATGACGGCAAAACCATCCTCCCATACCTCTTTGCCATCAACCTTTACGGCAAGAATAGTGGAAGTATCCTCTGCAACTTCGCGCAAATACTCGACAGCTGAATCATCGCGTGCGGTCAATATTATGGAAGAATATTCCGTTATGCCGAGATAATCCAGAACATCCTTAAAACTGACGCCTTGCAGGGTAACCTCTTTGACGCTGCCATTGGGCTGCGACATTTCAACTGTTAAGCTAATTTCATCAAGCTTGGCATAGTCTATACTGGAAAACACAACAGCTTCCGCACCCTTGATGCCAACGACCCATTTCGGTTCAACTATAATATCTCCGCATGCACACAACAGCACGATAGATAGCAACAGCATACTTACTAGCAGGAGTTTTTTAGCAGCCATGTATTTACCCTCCGTTAATGGCGGTGTTTGAGTATTGTTGAATTGGGACATTCGCGATTACCGTTATCAATCGAAACTAAACCCTTCTTTTAACATCTATACTCGGCAGCATAAAGTTGCCTGCCGGGCGGCAAGGGCACGCAGCATATATAATAATCATACAATGCCTTGCGCGACATATCCGCCGCCTGGGTCAAAGGGCTCTGAATCTGGGTTAACAGGCCCAGGATCATTGTTAACAGGCCCAGATCCATGGTCTGCTGACCCCGAATCATCGGGTTGCGGTGGAGGGGGGGACGGCGTTGGCTCAAGGGTAGCCGAAGGCTTGGGTTTGGGGGTAGTGGGCGTGTGGAATATAGGTTCGTATTCCGTACTCACATCCTGATTTTGCACGATGAAAGAGCTTACGCGCTGGTTTGGGTAATATGCTACGCCATTTATCTTCCAGCCTATGACAGCCTGTCCTTTGGGGATTTCGGCGCAAACATGTACAGTAACTGTGCCACCGCGCATAGCCCCTATAGCTGAGCTATATTCGCCGTCGAACATCAAAGTATAAAAGGTCTCGCCTGAAGGCTCACCCCGCTCATCAAGATACCGCATATACGAGTTTACGGACGTTACCGCTCTCTCTTTCTGCATAACAGCGCGCACAACGGTTGTTTTATCGGCTGAAAAGCGTAGTGTCAGGTTGTTTTCGCTTGTACCCTCCACCCGTACTCCATCTATCTCCCAATGGTTGAGCACAAAGCCCTCTGCCAGAGAGGCTGTAGCTAAAACCTCCGTCAGCCCGTTAAGGGTATGCAGGCGCGCGCCATCACCCACAGTACAACCCACGCCAACTGCATACTGCTCATAGCCGGAACTGTCGCTGACATTGCCGCTGACTGCCGCCAAAAGCTCTGATTTAACAGGTTGCGCGTCCGTAGGGGATGGCAGAGTCGGTTTTGCGCCCTTTGAGAGAAGCACCGCCTCATACACAGTCGCCGCGTTAAGCTCCTTCACAACGAATTCAGTGACCTTGCCTCCGAAAAAGTGCGGTACGCCGTTTATAAGCCAATAGTCCATACTTTGTTCATTGGGTATCTCCGCTTGCACGAACAGCGTTACATTACCGCCGGGCATCGTGTTGCTAAGCTCCTGATAATCGTTTTCAAATACCAGTTCGGTGAATATATCGCCAACAGGTGCGTTCTTGCTGTTGACAAAACGCATGGAAGCGTTTACAGTGGCTGCCTTCTTTAGCGGCCGCAGCACCGCCTCCACTACGGTTGTTTCATAAACACTTAGGATGATGCCGTTCTCATCGCCTTTTGTGGCAACCGCGCCATCTATCTCCCAGTGGTCGAACAACATCCCTTCGGGCACATTGGGAAGCACAGTGACCTCCTGCACATCATCCAGGCGAAATATGCGCCAGTTGCTGTCTTTTTCATAAATAGCGGCATTGATTCCGATAACATATGTCGCGGGCTTTAGCAACTCCGTCGTGGCGGAGGGCGTTGAAACGGGCGGCTTTACAGGGGAGGTTATGCCCTGTACCTCCTGAGTGTCAGAGCAGCCCAAGAGGCCTATGAGCATCAACGCGCACATAAGGGCGAGTATCCGTTTTGTAGGTATCTTCTTCATGCTGCAACTCCTTTCTATCCGATAATGTCCCAGAGCCTGTCCATTATGCTTTCTATATCAGGTGCGCCACGGAAGTATTCTCCCCACGCCCTGTTAGCTTCGTCAAATACTGCCTGACGCGCAGCGTTGTCAGCCATCGCCGCTTCCCCGACGGCTTTGCTATATGCTATTGCATCCCGGATATATTCCTCGGTAAAACGGAGGCTGAACACCGACTGCGTCAGCGCTGCCTCCACATTCAGAAAATCCTCCTGCGGTGCAATAATGCCCATGACGTTCATTGCGGAAGTCGGGGTCATATCAACGCCACCCACATAGTAAGGTGTTGTATTCCACAGCGAAGCGATGAACATACCGCCGCAGATGCCGCCGTTCGTGCCTTTAATACCGGCGAAAACCATTGCCTCGCTCGTGCTCGCTTGTGTAAAAGGCGATTCAAAGGGTATGCTCTTTATGGGTGAGAAGTTATCCAGCAAAGGCAGGCTGAAACCGAAGCCATATTTATCAGATACCGCCTGAAGGGTGTCGAACGCATAGAAAATGCTGCTCGCTGCGTACACATCGACTGCGGGTGCGTCGGCGTACAGAGCGGCGTTTGGAAAGCCCATGTTGTTAATATAGCTCATCCAGCCGCTCTTGGCGTCGTAGCTCTTATTGAGCGGCCCTAAATTTCCATAGTAGAATATCTCATAGTCCGGGTTTTGTGGGTTGTATGCACGAAAACCGAAGGTGGTATACTGGCCCATAGTCTGTATCATCCAGCCCTCAGGAAGCATTACGGAAAAGTAGCCTCCATCATAGTTTATAAGGTTTATATTTGCCGACTGCTGCTGCTGGGCTTGCGGTTGCGGGACGTTCTGCGCGATTTCTTCGCCATCCTCGCCTCCATCTTGGTCGCCGCTCTCGCCGAATAACCCGGCATTTGGCTGTTCAACAGAACTTTTGAAGCTAGGCATTTTAAACTTGCCGGTTGGTAGAAAGAAGCAACCTGCAAGGGTTAGAATACACAGCAGTAGTGAGAGCATCATAAGGAAAACCCTTTTTACCATGTTAATCCCTCCATCATTAGCATGCCTTAGTATAGATTCCGCTGCGTGACCGTGATTATTATGAGTTTACGGCTCGTAGAACCTGCCGAACCCGCCTGCTTATAATATAAAAGGATAACACTATTATTTGCAGCCCGGCATTTCGGCAAGAATTTAGACGATAGATATATTAGATATCGGATAATTAACATACAACAATAGCATATTTGCAGTATGGGAAAAGCACAGGTGCGTAGAAAACGGGTACAGGCTTAGTATAGTGTGGAAAGATTACAGGCAGTAAAATGATTTTCTATTCCGCAAGGATTATTACGATATAAAAGATATGAAATTAGCTAACTAATACATTTAGATAGAAAACAATAGTTTTAGCAAGCTCCAGTTACAGCTTGGCGTTTCTTAATGAAGCGTTCTTTATTATACAAGGTTTTATTGAAGCTTAATTGGGCGAGTTTCATTAACTCGCCATTTAATAAATGGAGATGCTTATTAAAATATCCGCATTTCTTTTACGCTGTTTATTATAGCTATAATAAGAGGCTATGCCTTAGAGCAGAATATGTACATCATTAGGCCCAAAAGTTAGGCTGCAGTCTTCGTTTTCTTGGTAGATGCGCCGATGTTTTGGGTTGTGCTCCTCAAGCTTAACAAGCGTTTTGCCTACCAACACATGGTAGTTTTGATAGGAACCCATGAAGCAGGAAAGTATCACTTTGCAAGGCAGGCCGCCCGCCTCTGTTAGGCTTGCAGATTCAGGTCTTAGGACGAGGGCGTATACCTTGCCAATTTCAATACCTGCCTGAGCTGCCACCTTAAGCGGGTTGCCTTCTACATCAAAAATGGCAAAACCGCCTTCAATTGCAGTAGCAGTGCCGCTAAGGAAGTTTGCCTCACCTATAAAATCCGCAACAAATTCACTATTGGGTAGATAGTATATCTCCTGGGGTGTGCCCTTCTGCGCAATGACGCCTTTATTCATAATTATTATATCATCTGAAATTGCCATAGCTTCGCTTTGATCATGCGTTACATAGATGGCTGTAATGCCAACTTCCTGCTGAATGCGGCGAATCTCAGTGCGCATGGAAACGCGCAGTTTTGCATCAAGGTTGCTTAACGGTTCATCAAAGAGCAGCACTGAGGGCTCAATTACTAAGGCGCGCGCTAGAGCAACGCGCTGCTGCTGACCTCCCGATAGCTGGTGCGTCATACGGCTTTCCATTCCATCTAATTCAACTAAGGCAAGAATGCCCATCACCCTGCGATGAAGTTCCGCTTTTGGAACTTTGCGAAGCTTAAGGCCATATGCCACATTGTCAAACACATTATAATGCGGTAAAAGGGCATAGCTTTGGAAAACCATAGCAGTATCACGTTTGTTAGGGGTTAATTCGTTTATAGGCTGGTCACCCAGATAAATCTCGCCTTCATCTGGGCTTTCAAAACCTGCAATCATGCGGAGTGTAGTTGTCTTCCCGCATCCGGAAGGACCTAAGAGCGTAACAAAAGAACCAGGCGCAATTGATATAGAAGCATCTTTGACTGCATAAAAATCCTTACCTGTTTTTGGATCCCGGTAGATCTTTGATATGTGCTCCAAACGAATGCCTTTTTTAATTTTATCCATTACTTAAGCTCTCCTTGATTTGTTTGCTGGTGCCAAAATGTTTGATGAAGAGGTTCATGAGAAGCACCGAACCGTAGGTTATAAGAATGAGAATCGAAGCAAAGGCGCAGGCAACACTGAAAGCGCCTTTTTCCGCAAATTCATTGATTTGTACTGTAATAAGCAGAAACTGAGGTGTAACCAGCAGAATAATTGCTGATATAGCCGTAATACTTCGCACAAAGGCTGTAACTAAGCCGCTGAGAAAGGAATCTTTAATGAGCGGCAAGGTTACCGTCATGAAGACCCGAAAGCTGTCTGCGCCCATATCATAGGCGGATTCCTCAATGCTCTTATCAATTTGTCTCAATGCGGAAATACCGCTTCGGGTGCCTGTCGGAAGGCTGCGCACTACGAACACAATGATGAGAATCAGCGCAGTTCCGTAGATTCCCTGTAAAAAGCCCGTGTGAAAGACTCCTCCTGAAAAGCCGCGTATGTAGCCCACGCCTAGCACTGTTCCCGGTACTGCCATAGCTAACATTGAAACTGCTTCGATAAAGCCCTTTGCGCGAAACCTTTTCTTTACTACCAAGTATGAGATTATCATTGATAAAAGCGCAGTAATAGGGGAAGAAACCAAAGAGAGCAGAAATGAATCCCTAAAGGCAACGAAACCGTGATAGCGGGTAAAGACCAAATTGAACCATTTGAAAGTCAGCGGGGTGAATTTATAGCCCCAAGTGGGGAAGAGCGCCCCGATTGGAACGCAGATATACATTAGAATAACAAAAGCAGCAGCTAAAGCACACATAGATTTGAGGGGGACGGTGACGCTCCTATCCTCAATGAGCATGCGGCCTCTGGAGGCTTTCCCTGTGAGGGTAGCGGCAGTTTTCGCTTCGAGGTAGTATTTTTGTACTGCGAACATTAATAGTGTTATGGAAAGAAGTACAACAGCCATAGCTGCAGCGCCTACTTTATCGTATGCTCCTGTAATTTGCAGATATATTGTTGTTGCAAGCGTATCGTAGGAACCTCCGATAATCATGGGGTTGGCAAAGTCTGCAATGGATTCAATAAAAGTGACAAGAAACGCGTTGCCAAGCCCGGGCAGCAGCAGCGGGAATGTAACATTGAGAAACACTCTAAAGCGGCTTGCCCCCATATCTCTGGCTGCTTCTTCCAAAGAGGGGTCAATATTTTTAAGCAGACCCTTGAGCATCATGTAGCACACGGGGAAAAATGTGAGCGTTTGCACAACTACTATTCCCCAGAACCCGTATACGCTATTATCGTAGATCCCCAGCAAAAAGCGGGTAATCAGGCCCGCTTTCCCAAAAAGCATGATTACAGACAGGCTTAACACGAAAGGGGGGGAAACAACTGGCAGCATGGAGACCATCTTAAATAGACCACCTACACCTCTGCCTACTTTTACATAGACTTCGACATAGGCAAACAAGAGCCCCATCAATGTTGAGAGAAAACCTACTAGAATACCAACCTTGAGGGTGTTGGTGATGGCCGTGCGAAACGTAACCATATCAAGGACACGTTTGAATACATCAAGCGTAAGGCCGCCATTACTAATAAAACTATCCACAAGCAGGATGGCAAGTGGATAGAGAATAAACAAAGTTAAGAAAGTAATGAGCAAAACTATGGTTGTAACCATAACTGGGTCTGCCATCAGCTTTTTCCGTTCAAGCGCAACGCTCTGGCTCTTTGCCATGGAGCAGCTCCTTTCTATTGCAGGGGTGAGTACTGAACAAGAAATGTTATGCGGGTAATGTGAAAAATAGGGGGGACGGCGGGTTTACCGCTATCCCCCATATACAAGCCGTTGTATGAGATTATTCTGTCTTGAAACGGTCGTCGCCGCCGCCAAGCGCGTTCATAACTTCTTTTATGTAGGTTGTGATGTTCTTTGTGGCGTCATCAAAATCGTATTCCATAACGTTTTCCGGGTCAAGACCGAAATCGGCAGCCTGGGATGGCTGCTCGACGTTGCTTATCACCAGGAACTGGTAGGAGCCATTCTCGTCAGCAATGCCTACGCACTCTGGGGAGAGGGCATACTCAACCCAAAGTTTGGCTGCGTTGGGGTGCGCACAGCCTTTAAAGATGGCAGTTGCGCCAATTTCAAAGGAAGTACCGCTTGAAGGGATAACAAGCTGGATGTTCTTATAACCGTTGTCTACAATTTGGGTAATCCCATCGTGGAGGAACCCAATTCCGATTGCGCACTCGCCTGTGCCCACGTTCTTGGAGGGACCCGAACCAGACTTGGTGTAGACTTCAATGTTTTTATCAAGGTCAACAAGATACTGGATGCCCGCATCATGGCCCTTTTTCTGTATCATTGTGTTTATGACCAGCTTTGCTGTACCTGCAGTGTTGTAGTTTGAGAGCCATATAAGCCCCTTGTACTGCGGGTCAAGCAAATCATCCCAGTCAGCGGGGATTGGCAGTTTCATGCGTGTAAGTTCGTCTGTATTCACCATGAACCCGAGAATGCCTTTGTATATGCCGTACCAATAGCCATCCGCATGGCGGTACATATCGCTTAGCAGGTTTGAAGCATTCTTTGCATCATAAGCTTCTAAGAGACCTTCGCTTGCACAGACATTATAAGGGTCTGTTGTGCCGCCGAACCAAACATCCGCAGAGGGATTGCCGTTTTCTTCTTCAATCTTAGCCTGGACTTCGCCAGTAGAGAGACGCTGATACTCTACTTTAATGCCATAAAGCTTTTCAAAGCCTTGGCATGCAGCCGCCAAGTATTCTTCCTCGCAGGAGCCGTAAACTACTAGGGTGCCCTCGGCTTTTGCTGCTTCGAGCAGGGCTTCTTCTTCAGAAGGTTCTGCAGGAGCAGGTTCAGGTGCGGGCGCTGCAGGAGCAGGTTCGGGTGCAGCAGGGGCAGGTACTGCCGGTGCAGCCTGGTTGCAGGCAAAAAGAGACAGAACCATCATGACGCACACGATGAGAGCAAGTACTTTTTTCATTTGTTGTTCCTCCATTATTATTTTATACACGCAAAGCGAGTGCTCTGCCAAGTGAAGTGATATTGGGATTTTATACCCTTAATTGTAAAGTGTCAATGTTTAACATAAATTATAAATTATACCCGCCCTGCTGCGCCGTCTCTACAGCAAACACTACTTGCTCTTTTAAGGCTAGTTCGCGGCAGATATTAGCTGTTTCGCTTTCGCGGCTAGGAGGCAGTTCAATTTCAAGACCAAGGTGGCTGATAAACCCACTTTGGGGTGGCATGAGGTGAAATGCAGTTATCTGATAGTATTCTTTTAAATAAGAAAGGAAAGCGTTAAGCTGCTCCGGCTCCTTTAGCTCAAGATAAATGCAGCTATTCCGGTGCACTTTGATGTTGCGTTCCATGAAGGGGAAAAATGCATTAGTGATTAGCACCAGCAGCATTGAAAGCAGAGCTGCTTCATAGTAGCCGATGCCAATTGCTAAGCCTATAGCTGCAGTAGCCCAAAGCCCGGCAGCTGTGGTAAGGCCCATTACCTGGGAATGGCCTCGTACAAGAATCATCCCTGCGCCCAAAAAGCCGATACCGGAAATGACCTGCGCGCCGACGCGCAAAGGGTCCATGCTGAAGTTTAGAATTTCCGTAGTATAAAGGCCGACCAAAGCAGAAAGAGATGCGCCCAAGCAAACTAAGATATGGGTGCGCATCCCAGCGGCGCGACCTCTGCGGCCGCGTTCCATGCCAATAATCCCACCTAGCATGGTTGCGAGCAGCAGTCGGGCAGCAGCTGTAAAGAGTGTAAGTGAACGCAGCGCATTCATAATGCCGCTCATATATACACCTTCCAAGCAATCTTTTAGGGTTGTCGAGTTTGGGTCGCTAATATGCGCATGTTACCATGTAGCACCATTCTGGTCAAGGGTTGGCAGTACAAAAATGGTAAAGCATACGCTATTTTGCCCCAGTATTACTGCCATTAATCTGCTTGCGAGAGTCTTCTCTGGCAGTATATGGAACGCGCATAACAATAGTAGCAAGCTATTGTAAACTCGTAATGATGGCTGTTATACTAAACTCTATCAATGAGCTTAAAGAAGTGCTTTTGGGTCGAAAGGGCTGCTGAACGGATGTTCAGAGGTTGGCTTAACAAAATGCCGTACTGTATAGTAAGAATCATAAACCTTTAGCTTTTTCCCACAGTCCATGCTTATTGCAATACGCGTAGAGTTTACCACCATACATTTGGGGGAAGCGCAGTTGCGCATCTTGCTCTGGGTAAAGTTTCACCAATAAGAAACGGTCATAAGCAACATAAGCAACAAATGAAATAAAATGGACTTTGTTCATTTCATGCTCAATAGTTACAAAATAATCATTTTCAATTTTTTCAATAGTCATCAAATGGCTATTATCTTCCGGTTTTGCACTAATTGGGGCAAGTTTTCTGCCGCAGCAAGAAACATCCGCTTCACTTGTGCTACATAGAATATTTGTGCAGGTAGGGCATATATAGAATTTTAACTTTTTTATATTTCCTCTATCGATTTTATTAGAGCCTAGGTTCCCGGATAATATCTTTTCAATGTTTACCCCCAATATATGAGAAAGTTCACTGAGCAAAGAAACATCAGGGTACCCAATACCCCTTTCCCATTTTGAAATTGTTCTATCGCTCAAGTTCATGGCTTGTGCGAGTTCTTTCTGCGTCAAATTCTTCTCTTTTCGCAGCTTGCATATCAGGTTCCCTACTTTACTGCTATCCATTTGCTTCACCTCTCTAATTATTTTAATGTAATTTCAATTCTTTGCAACAAACGTTCCGTAGAGTTTCCAGGCGGTTCTTTAGTTTCTACGCTTCTCGCTTGTATAATAAAGGCATTAAAGCAAAACTGTATTGTGCTTTGCACGATGATTAAAGC
>CAYWTY010000007.1:0-35801 GCA_964461335.1 uncultured Oscillospiraceae bacterium | reverse complement strand
CTTGGGCTTATAGCCCTAGAGCAAACCACCCCTTGGAGGGGTGGTCGTGATTTGCCATATACTCGCCCCCTACCTTCAACTCCTTTACAAACTTGCCTCTTGGGCGCATAATGGTTAGCGTATAGCAGGAGGTTTATACATGTTCAAAAAGCTGATTGTGTATATAGGGGAGTATAGAAAACAAACGCTCCTTACCCCATTAATGATAGTTTTCGAAGTAGCCCTTGAAGTCTCAATCCCTTTCCTTATGTCACGGGTTGTCAATATTGGAATAGCAAATTCCGATACCGGATATATTGTGCGTACAGGGTTTATAATGATTGGCATAGCTCTGCTTTCTCTATTCTTTGGGGCTTTAGCTGCGAGGTTTTCTTCTACAGCAGCAGCAGGCTTTGCCAAGAACATTCGCGCTGCACTATTTAGCAGCGTTCAGGAGTTCTCCTTTGCAAACCTTGATAAGTTTAGCTCTGCAAGCCTTGTTACTCGACTGACTACAGATGTAACGAGCGCTCAAAACACTTTTATGATGCTGATACGTATGGCTGTGCGAGCGCCGCTTATGCTGATAAGCTCGATATTGATGACAGTATCAATTAATTCGAGTCTTTCAATAATCTTCCTACTCGCCTCACCTTTGCTTGCTGCAATTCTTGCATGGGTAATATCAGTTGCTCACCCACGATTTTTAAAAATGCTCAAACAATATGATCAAATGAATGCGGTTGTCCAAGAAAACCTTATAGGCATACGCGTTGTAAAAGCTTTTGTCCGAGAAAACCATGAAACCGAAAAATTTGCAGATACTTCAAACCGTGTGAGAGAGTTGCAGCTTGAAGCCGAGCGAATTGTAGTATGGACAATGCCAATAATGCAGTTTGTAATTTACGCCTGTATGCTTGCAATTGCCTGGTTCGGAGGCGTAAAGGTCATAAAAGGCACCATGCTTACAGGAGACTTAATGAGTTTTATGAGCTATGCCATGCAAATATTGATTTCACTTATGATGCTGAGCATGGTTTTTGTTATGCTGATAATTACTCGCGCTTCGTATGAGAGGATTCTTGAGGTGCTTGATGAAGCACCTACGATTACAAACCCGGCTGGAGGCGGACTTACCCAAGTAAGGGATGGCAGCATAGAATTTACATCCGTAAGCTTTAGCTATAGCCTTGCAAGCGAAGAACGTACGCTCAAGGATATTGAGCTTTTTATCAAACCGGGTGAAACCGTGGGAATTTTGGGCGCAACAGGCTCAGCAAAAACTACCCTTGTGCAGCTTATCCCAAGATTGTATGACGTACAGAGTGGCAGCATTTTTGTCGGAGGGCACGATGTACGGGAATATAACCTAAAAACCCTACGTGATGCCGTTGCTATGGTGCTGCAAAATAATGTTCTTTTTTCAGGCACTATTCGGGAAAACCTTAAGTGGGGCAACGAAAATGCAACAGATGAAGAAATCTCTAAAGCTTGCCGCATTGCGCAAGCCAATGATTTTATACTTGGTTTCCCAGATGGTTATGATACTAACCTCGGTCAGGGCGGGGTAAATATTTCAGGCGGCCAAAAGCAACGCCTTTGTATTGCTCGAGCTTTGCTAAAATGCCCTAAAATAATGATTCTTGATGATAGCATGAGTGCAGTTGATACAGCTACAGATAGCTTAATACGAGCAGGGCTTAGAAAACACCTAGAAGGTATGACTGTCTTAATAATTGCGCAGCGTGTTGCTTCTATTATGGATGCAGATAAAATAATCGTGTTGGATGAAGGTACTATATCCGCTATCGGTACCCACGAAGACTTAATGCGCTCAAGTGAAATTTACAGCGAAGTCTATCTCTCCCAACGCAAGGGGGCGGATGCATATGGAGCATAAAAAGCGCGCTAACTTTAAGAAAGCAGCAAATCCATTTGCAACATTATGGCGTATACTTAACTACATGAGTGTATACAAATGGCGCTTAGCACTTGTTGTGCTTTGCGTGCTCATAAGCTCTGGCGCTGCTGTTGCAAGCAACTATTTTATTAGGCCTCTCATTAACGATTATATCCTTCCTATGGTTGGGCAAAGCCCGGTAGATTTTTCTAATCTTGCGCGCTTAATCGGCTTAATGGCTACATTCTATGCAGCAGGAGTTGTAGCAAGCTATTTCTTAAATAGACTGATGGTTGAAATATCTGTCGCAGCCCTTAGTTCAATACGCAATGAAATGTTTGAACATATGCAAAAGCTTCCTATCAGCTTTTTTGATGCACATACCCATGGTGAGTTAATGAGCCGATACACTAATGATACGGACTCTTTACGCCAGCTGCTTAGAGAAGGCCTTGTTCAGCTTGTTTCTGCTGCAGTTGGGCTTTTTAGTACAGTTGTTGTGATGCTTATTCTAAGCCCCATACTTACTGCATTAGCTGCTGCAATAGTCACTGTAATGGTATTAATAGTTAAGTTCTTAGGTAAAAAAAGCGGAACTTATTTTAGAAGCCAGCAAAAGATTATTGGCGATGCAAACGGCTATATTGAGGAGATGATATCAGGGCAGAAGGTTGTTAAGGTATTTTCATATGAAGGCAAAGCAAAGGAGCGCTTTAATACCCTAAACTCTGAGCTTTTTACTTCTGCTGAAGGAGCGAGCACTTACGCAAGTATGTTAATGCCAATACTTGTTAACCTTTCCTATACGCATTATGCGCTTACTGCAATGGCAGGCGGTCTTTTAACCATTGTTGGGATGCTCGACTTGGGTACCTTGGCCTCTTTTTTGCAATATACACGCTCATTAGCTCAGCCAATTTCCCAACTATCACAACAGTTTCACTTTGTGATGCATGCGCTTGCAGGTGCAGAGCATATATTCGCGCTTCTTGATCAACTGCCTGAACAAGATAATGGCACAGTTACGCTTGTGCATGCGCAAAGAGATACAAACGGACACCTAATTGAGGCATGTGCTCATACGGGTATTTGGGCGTGGAAGCACGCAAACGGAGATGATACTTCATATACTGAGCTGTGCGGGGATGTTCGTTTCCAAGATGTAACCTTTGGCTATGAAGCTGAAAAAACAGTGTTGCATGATTTAAGCTTATATGCAAAGCCTGGTCAAAAGATTGCTTTTGTTGGTTCTACCGGGGCTGGCAAGACAACCATAACAAACCTTATAAACCGCTTTTATGAAGTGGATGCAGGAAGAATTCTATATGATGGTATTGATATTAAAAATATCTGCAGAAACGATTTAAGGCGTTCCCTTGCAATGGTGCTCCAGGATACGCACCTCTTCTCAGGCAGTGTTATGGATAATATCCGCTACGGAAAACTCGAGGCCAGCGATGAAGAAGTTGTTCATGCAGCAAAGCTTGCTAATGCTCATTCTTTTATTCGGCACCTCCCAGAAGGTTACCGCACAATACTTACAGGCGATGGGGCTAACCTAAGCCAAGGTCAGCGACAGCTGCTATCTATTGCCCGAGCTGCGCTTGCAGACCCGCCAGTGCTCATACTTGATGAAGCTACAAGCTCAATAGATACACGCACAGAGGCGCTTATTGAATGCGGCATGGATCAACTTATGCAGGGAAGAACTGTTTTTGTTATTGCTCATCGGCTTTCAACCGTGCGCAACTCAAATGCAATTATGGTGCTTGAAGATGGCCGGATTATTGAGCGCGGGGACCATGACGACTTATTAAAGCAACGGGGCATGTATTACAGACTCTATACAGGCACTTTTGAATTAAGCTAAAGCTTCTCTCACAATACCTTAGTTACTGAACCGTCTGAGTTTACGTTAAGATGTTGGTTTATTCCAATTGCTGCTGCAACAGGCAGAGAAAGCAAGGCGGCTTCTTCAAAGCCGGTTTTATCTAATCCCAAGCGTATAGCATCGATTATTTTTTGCGACAGATTCCTTTCAACCAGTATAAGAAGCAGCTTATACTCTTCACCGCTTTTAATATCTATAAATTGCTTTATGTTCGTGTTGCTGATATCAACTACTGTACCACCACCTGCACCTGCGTTATGAGCGTAGTGCATAGTTGTACTAACGCTATCAGGCTGCAGCATTACAAGGATAAGTTCATGCTCATTAAAACAAATCCCCTCATATGGTACCAGTGCTGAATCAATAGGGGTTATGTTTTGGGCGCTGTAACTGTCAGACTGCTCTGCGAAACGGAACATCGCCTTAAGCCCTTTAGAATCCATAATTGGTATAAGAAAAGAGATGCCGTGGCCGGGTTTATCCATTTCAAGCCCATTCCTTAGCGCCTGGAGCGCTGCTTGAGCCTGTTTAGCATTTATGTATGAAATTATAACATCCTTCTCATCCACTTCTAACCCGAGATAGCTTAGGATTTCTGAGCGGGCAGTGCCTTTGCCGTGAACAATAAAGTGACCCAAGGCCTGATAAGAACGGCTCATACGCACAAGCGTGTTGGTTTTGGCTTTACTTACGAAACTAATAAGCGCGTATTTTGCATCTTCTGCTGCTCCATTAAGCAAGCTTCCAAAACTCTTGGTTTGTATAGCATTATTATTCATGCTGCTCCTCCCCTTCATGCTGTATACCATTGTTTTCACTTGGGTCAAGAAGTTGGCGTAAATCTTCTTCTTCAGCTTCGATTTCAGCTTCGATTTGGGTTAGGGCAGCATACTCTGCCTCAGCTTTCATTCGTTTTATTTTAAAGACTAGCCCTAATAATTGAATAGCGATTAAAGGAACCATTGCAATCATAGCAACAGCGCCAAACGCATCAGTTAGCACATTGCCCTGAACGGACATGCAAGCACCAAGCGCAAAAGGAAGAATAAATGTTGAAGCCATTACGCCTGAAGCAACCCCGCCTGAGTCAAATGCTATTGCAATAAAAATAGTATCAACATACTTCATTAATATCAGCGCAAGTGCATAACCAGGGATTAAGAACCAGAAGCTGTGAAGCCCAGTATATATCCTTAACATTGCAAGACCTACTGCAACTGCAATGCCTATTGAAAGCGTAACAAGCATGACCTTCCTTGAAATAAGACCTGCAGTAATTCGTTCAATTTGCTGCGTTAAGACCCAAACCGCTGGTTCAGCAAGCACAACTGTAAAGCCTAGCATTATACCTGCAGGGATAATGACCCAGTTATAGCTCAAAGAGGCAAGCGTTCCCCCAAGTTGGCTGCCTGCAGGCGAAAACCCATAGTTAGCCCCAAGCAGAAATACTATTAGACCTATATATGTATATAATATACCTAAACTTAGCCTTAACAGCTTGCGCAATGCAAGCTTTAAATATACAAGCTGAAACAATAGAAAGATTATAATCATAGGAAGAAACGCTATGGCGACTTCAGCTGCAAGCCTTGGGAGAAGAACACCTAAACTTGTAGAGCTGTCTAAATTGTAAAAGGCGCCTGATAAGTCCTGCTTAAACAATAAACCAAGTACTAACATTGATGCAATCGGGCCTAGTGACATTAGCCCAACAAGGCCAAAACTCTCATCCTCACTCTCCTTTGTTGTGCTTGAACGCATATGTGCAAGCCCAATATACAACGCCATAGCAAAGGGTACAGTCATTGGTCCAGTAGTTACACCGCCTGAATCAAATGAAACCGGTAATATATATGGCGAGGCGAAAAAGGCGAGTATAAACACAATAATATAGCCGATAAAAAGAATTCGTTTTAAGGATAGATTGTAGGCTGAGCGCAAAAGCCCAATACTTACGAATATTCCGGCACCTGATGAAACCATTATAAGCAAAAGCGATTTAGATACATAAGGATTAATAATGCCAAACTGCTCCCCCAGAACATGCAGATCCGGCTCAGCCATGGTAATCATAAATCCAATAAAAAAACCTATTACAACTAAAAAGAGGAACTTTTTAGATTTTGCCAAGGTATTCCCCATTAGTTCACCCATAGGGAGCACACCTATTTCAGTACCCAATAAAAAGAGTGAAAGGCCTATAACGAGGAGTATTGCGCCACCTATAAATTTTGGAAGCATACCCGGCTCAAGGGGAGCTATTGTAAAGTGTAGGATTATAACAATGAGTGTAACCGGAAAAACTGAAATTAAGACTTCTTTAAACTTGCCAAGCAACTGCATTAACTATATCCCCCATCACCGCAAGGTTCAGGCGATGCATCTTTATAACCGCCTGCACTGCCAAAACCACTAAGAGCGCATATTGGCAGCTGGAAGACAAGCCCGCGTGCTTTTGTTTTTAAACCAACAGCCTCAAAAATATCTGACTGAGTCTTGTTTGCAGCTTCTTTTTTAGCAACAATTAGTACAAGGCTTCGGCGTGTACCAATTGGGACATTAAAAACTGCTTCCTTTGCTTTAACATGCATACCCTTCCCATGCACAGCGGTAAAGCCAGAAGCACCGTTTGCTTCAGCAGCCGTTAGTACGTCTTTAGTATACTCTCCATCAACATTAACAACTAAAAGCACATGCTCTTCCCCGTTATGCTGATTAGCAAAACCAAGTTCAGACATATATTTGTTCTGGCCTCCTCCAACACATCGCATAAGGAATAACTGGGTATGCTCAGCCACCCAGTTATTTATGCGTGTAGCTTGTTTTTATTATACAGATGCGCTAAGGCTAAAACAAGCCGCTTAACAGTATGTTTGTTACTGCAGCTAATTCGTATTGATGCCAACCCTTTTTTTAAGCCTTAGCTTTCCTAATGGCTTGCTTATACGTCCCTGTTTCTTAAGCCACTGTACTGTATCAATTAAAGTCTGTTCAATTGGCCTTGGATTATAGCCAAGTTCATGCGTTGCCTTGTCGTGAGAAAACAGTGAATTGGTTTGCAGAGTATATATTGAATAGCGCGTAAAAAGCGGCGTCTGTTTTTTCACTTTATAATAGACTTCAGCAATCGGTGCAACAAGCCTGACTAACCAAAGCGGAAGCATTGCTCTTATTTTGCGCTTTCCGGTTATCCCATGCAAGCTGTCAAGAATCTGCTTTACAGGATAATAGCGATTTGAGAGTATATAGCATTCGCCTCGCCTCCCCTTTTTGCAGCAGGCAAGAATACCGTCTGCAACATCGCGCACATCAACGAAATCATACCCGCCGCGTACGCATGCTGTTAACCTGCCTTCTAAATAATCCAAGACTATTTGTGTGCCGTGTCCATTGCCAAAATCATATGGCCCCATGATTCCAGCCGGGTGCACAACACAGGCGTTCAAGCCCTCCAAAGCAGCATTAAGCACAAGTTGTGTTGCCTCAGCTTTTGTCTTAGCATAGAGCCCAGTTACTTCCTGTGGGTCAAAATGCTTAACTTCTGAAATAACTTTACCATGGGGCAGCTCCGGGATCGCGTGAACTGAACTTACATAAACAAGCTTAGAGACCTTATGTTTTTTACAAATGTTGACTATGTTCCTTGTACCAGTTACGTTTACCTCGTAGACAAGCGGATCAAAAGCTGAAGTAATGGATATTACACCTGCACAATGGATTATGCAAAGCTGGGCTCCTTGCGGGTTATCAAAAAAGGCTTCTAGACTATTTTCATCCCTTACATCACCCGGCACAAGCTCTGGTTCTGAGCCAAGCACTCTTCGCGCTGCTTCAAGTTCGCGCGGAAGCACAAGCGCTCGCACCCTTGCACCTTCTTTTAATAAGTTTTGGATTACTGTGTTGCCTAAATGCCCTGCAGCACCTGTAACAAGATAGATAGGATGCATTTAGCGCCTCCTGTTGAATTATTACCTATATTTATAATATACCAGTTGCACCAGGCAGGGCAATGTATCTTTGTGAGATTTGCATGACCCCTTTGTGTCATTATAAAACAGAGAGCTTGACGCAGTTCTTATGGCATGGTTGAATAGTAGATAATACAGAATAAGAAACCGAAAGGCGGAATTGCATGTTTATGGTAGGCCAACGGGTTTTATTAGCGAGGATTGGGGCTATAATACTTTTGCTAAGCTTGGTTTGCGGCTTTATCTTCTTAGGCATTAGTGAGGGCAATTGTTACAATGTCATAAGGAAAGAAGCTTCCACACGTACCGCTTCTTATAGCCAGATGAGCTCATTTGAACGCCAAATTGCTGAGCAGGGTCTACGTCTTTTACCATATGACCACCCTTTTGTAGTTGCATATGAAATGACTTATGGCATAGAGATAAATTCTTATATTGCGACTATTGGAAATATAACTGTATCCGGCGTGCCATTCGAATTTGGTGGTGCAGGAAGAATAAGCGGTTTCTCCGAGAGATGGTGGAAAACAACAAATGTCAAACGTTACCCGGTTTCTGGGCTTGATTGTGCAGAATACATTGTCTGGATTTATAAGCAATTAGGCTATGATGTTCCTGATTCATCTACTGCACTCTTTTTTGCAGGAACTAGCGGGATAAATCGAAAGCTTCCGGGCATTCGCGAACACTTTGTACTTGCTACGCTCGAAGATGCACTTATAGGTGATGTTGCCTATAACTCTGAAAGATACACTTACCGGAGCGGGCATGGCAGCCACACCCAACTTTACTTTGGCACAGCAAACAAGCTTGGAATCTCTCAAGCACTTAAAGCCATGTATGCTGATTTCCCCTGTGACGCTCACTTAGTGCTTGACTGCGGCTGGTCCGATGGCGATTATTATTACGAAATTATGCGCGCGCTTAAAGTCCCAGGAGCGAGAAGAAGCATGGCTGGGACAGGAGTCCAGTTTTTTACCTCCATTAAGGCTGGAAGCGATTATTTATATAGAAGCCCGAAGAATGTATATAAGTGGACAAACCCTGATACAGGGCATACATTTCGGATTGAATCAAGGCTTGAAGCCAATGGTCGCCTGCTTCAATATAAACCAAGAAGCAAAGCTGAATACCCAATAAATATTTCTCGCCCAATTATAAGGCCTGATGCTTAAGTCTGCTAGTTATAAATACAAAGGCTTCCCGTAGAACGTTGACAGAAGCAACCGTAGAAGCCCTTTTTATATCAATTATTTAACAAGCTAAAGCCTGCTGTTCTGCGTTTAAATTGCAATTTTATCAATATATTAATTATGTGAGATGTACAAACCTAAATAGCTGTACTGGACAATCTATATGGCTTATACTATACGTTAGCATACAAATACTGAGCAATCATCTGACTTGGAGGCCTTTATGAAGCTGAACACTAAACGAACAATTCTTGTTGGGCTTGGTTTCTTTTCGATTAGTGCTTTTTGGCAAGTCTATGACAATATCATACCGCTAATCCTTCGCGACACTTTTTCGTTAGGCGATACTTTAGCAGGGTTCGTTATGTCACTTGATAATATTCTGGCGTTATTTATGCTACCCCTTTTCGGCGCCTTAAGCGACAGGGCAAACAAAAGGAAACCTTTTATAATCTTTGGAACAATTGCATCTGTTATTTGTACTGTTCTTATTCCCTTTGCTCAAAGGAGCAATTCTCTTACAGTGTTTTTCATTGTGCTTGGCGCCTTGCTAATTGCCATGGGAACTTATCGCTCACCCGCTGTTGCCCTAATGCCTGATATTACACCAAAACCCTTGCGCAGCAAGGCCAATGCAATAATCAACCTTATGGGGGCGTTGGGAGGCGCCTACACTCTTTTAGCGAATGCTCTGCTGCTTAAGCGGCCGGCAGATGGGACGCTGCCTGATTATCTCCCTGTATTTATAGCAGTTGCAGCGCTTATGGCTGCAGCTGTACTTATACTCGCATTTACAATCGATGAAAAAAAGATAGTAAAGGAAATGAAGGAAATTAACTATGGAGTTGACCTTGATGAAGAAATAAAAACAACCGAAAAAAGCGAAACAGGGGACCTGCCTCCCGAAGTTAAACGCAGTCTTTTTCTTATACTTGCGTCTGTTTCTCTATGGTTCATGGGTTATAATGCTGTAACTACGGCTTTTACAAAATATGCAGCAACAGTTTGGGGCCAACATGTGGGGCAGGCTTCAACATGTCTCTTGGTAGCTACAGTTGGAGCTATGGTCGCTTTTATTCCTCTCGGAATACTCTCATCAAGAATAGGCAGGAAAAAAACAGTGCTCATAGGTGTAACATTGCTTTGCGCCTGCTTTGCAACAGGAGCGCTTGTATCAGAACGCTTCACACCTGCCCTATATATTATGTTCACGCTTGTTGGCTTTGCATGGGCAGCAATAAATGTCAATAGCTACCCAATGGTAGTTGAAATAAGCAAATTCGGCAGCATTGGGCGATACACCGGCTATTATTACACATTCTCGATGGCTGCACAAATCGTTACTCCTATTCTTTCTGGCGCGCTGCTTGAGCACGTTGGATACTATACGCTTTTCCCTTATGCTGCAATAATGGTCGCACTTTCCTTCTTCACAATGTCCCTGACTAGGCACGGCGATAACAAACCTGCACAACTGAGATCCAAAATTGAAGCATTTGATGTGCAGGATTGATGTACGCTTAAGCGAGTTTTGAGATATTGTTTAAAGATTTAAGTACCTAAAATATATGCAAAACTTCAAGAGCAACATCGGGCTTATTAGTTATAATTGCATCTATTCCGGATAAAGCAAGCTTATACATTGCAGCAGGGTCGTTTACAGTCCAAGCGTGAACCGCAAACCCTCTGTCTTGGCATGCAGATATTAACTCAGGCCTACGAAGTGGAAGCAGGTATTTGGGGTGAAGTGCAAATGCGCCAAATTCAGAGGCATATTCCCAAGGAGTTGCTATGTTTGCTTTATATAGAAGCCCAATCTTAGCATCCTTATCCGCTTTCAATAGCTTTTTAAGCACCGAGTGGTTAAAAGACGAATACAGAATCTGCCCCGCAACATTAACTTGCCGCTCAAGTTCAATAAGCTTATCCCACATACCATCATATAAAATTTTGTCGCATTTTAATTCTACATTTATTGTAAGCCCAGTTGGCGCTAGAAGCCCATATACCTCTCTAAGCGTCGGTATGCGCTCATTTGAATAGGCTTTAAAACCATTTGAAAAATCCAGCTTCTTAAGTTCATGAAGCGTCATATCTCTGACATATCCGCTTCCGTTTGAGGTACGGTTCACCTTCTCGTCGTGTATTACAACAAGTTCGCCATCTTTGCTCATATGTACATCAAGCTCTATGCCATGCGCACCCATATCTACTGCTAGTTTAAAAGCTGAAAGTGTGTTCTCGGGCGCATACGCACTGGCTCCTCTATGTGCCCAAACTTGGGTGCCCATAGTTTCGCCCCCTTTTTGGCAGCTTTAAGTTCCTGCTTGCTCAAAAGTATTGTATTTGTTCAGGGTGTAACTTAGATCAGTAACTGACAATTTTTATTTGGTAGTTTTCCACAAGTGAAATGAATAGCTGCCCAAGTTCTGGGTCAAACTGCTTGCCCAGATTGCCTCGTATTTCATTTATTGCCTTATTTAAAGGCATGGTTTCCTTGTAGGAGCGTCGTGACACCATAGCATCAAAAGAATCAACTATGCTTAGGCAGCGCGCCCCTATTGGAATGCTTTCGCCGCCAATGCCACGCGGATACCCTTTGCCATCATAGCGCTCATGGTGAGATAGCACAACTGGAATAACATAATCCAGTGAGGGTAAGTGGCGTATCATTTCAATTGAGCGCTCCACATGCTGCCGCATTATCCCATACTCATCTTTAGAGAGTTTTCCTTCTTTTGTCAGGATAGAATCAGGAATTCCGATTTTCCCTATATCATGCAAAAGGCCTGCCTGGCGGATTATTTCAACATGCTCATCAGATAAACCTGCAGCTGCTGCAAGCTGTGAAG
Source organism: uncultured Oscillospiraceae bacterium (assembly GCA_964461335.1). Taxonomy (GTDB): domain Bacteria; phylum Bacillota; class Clostridia; order Christensenellales; family CAG-138; genus JAKJBL01. Next base: position 24,018 of record CAYWTY010000007.1, on the reverse strand, counting down.
CATAAAGAGACACGCATTGCGAATGGCTGAATGTATAATGGTCTTTCGCATCAATTGCAGCAGTAAGCGCATAGATTGTGGCAGTATATTCCTGAACAATTGCTGCTTTGCTGCGCTCATTAAGAAGATCCGGTTGTGCATTTGTTGTGCGAGCGTAAGTTAATATTCCATTTTTGCCGTTCTTTTTTACTGAATAAACAGCCAGGTTAGCATAAGAAAGCAGCTGGTCAGTGCTTGCTGCAGATGTCGGGTAAGTGCAGATACCTGCGGAAAATGTAAGAAACTTCTGCGTTGGGCCGCTTTCTTTGGCAAGATATTCCTTAAAACTTTCTTTAACATAACCTGCCAGTTCCTCTGCATCTGACGCACAGCAAAAGGGCAGCGAAACTGCGAATTCTTTTCCCCCATAGCGTGCAACAGTGCCTCTATTACCTACAACTGCCTGCAATATTCCTGCAAAATGCGATAAGAGGCAGTCTCCCTCACCGCTTCCATAAAGCTCATTATATAGGCGGAAATCATCAAGATTGAAGAGAATTGCTGTAATTGAATGTGCGCGCGCCCGTTCAAAATCTTCTTCCAGTTGCTTATTGAAATAGCGGCGGTTGTAGAGCCCGGTAAGCGAATCGCGCTGCGCCTCCCTATGGATTGTTTCATAAAGATTAGCATTCTTTATAGCAATAGAAACAATGGACGCAACAGACTCAAGAAAACTTATTTCATCGTAATTATATGATTTGCGAGAGAGCTTATCAGTTAAAAGCGTGAGCCCTACAAGCTTATTATCGCATTCAATAGGCAGTGCAAGCGAAATGCCAAGCCCCTGCAAAGCCTGTTTTTCCACTTCCCACATTGACTTATATTGCGTTTGGCGGGTAAATTCGGAATATAGCAATGCCTTTGAGTGTTCTTTCATCCATAGCACAAGCGAGTTATCTTCACGAAGTACAAAGCGCTTACTCAGGCTTAGAGCACTGGTAGTTGAGCGGTAACACTTTTCCTCTGGCGAATGCAGGCAAACATGTATTTGTGAGACTGAGACAGATTCACGTAAAAAGTCAACATATGCCGAAATAATTTCATCAAGCTTTAGAGTTTTAGTAATTGAGAGGGAAAAACTTTTTAACTTATCTTCTCGCGCAACTTGTTCCTTTACGAAAAGCGCATTATGCATAATATTGAATAAGCTAAAAATTAAGATTGAAATAATAGCATACAAAATCGAAACTGTTATTGTCTGATACCTTAAATATCCGCTGAAAAACAGCATATACAGCCTGTTCGTTGAGTTGAAACTGTATATAAGGATTAATGTAGTCAAAAGAACAGAAATAAGATACGACGCACCCTTAGAAGTAATTTGGCTTAGCGCATACATACGCTTTTTATAGAGCGCATAGTAAATAAAAATTGCATTAACCGAGGTTGCAAGAGTATCCAGCGGCAAAGAGCCGAGAAAAGGGATTGGGATTATATCTGAAACAGTAAGCAGAAACCCGGCAATAACGCCTAGAACAAGCGGGCGAAATTGCGAACGGCTCATACTTCCGTTTTTTATGCTCTTTGCCATAATATGCGCTGCACTAGCGAGTATCCCAACTGCTGTTGCAATTAACAAGGCAACACTCGCATGTACTTTATAGTCAAAGAATCTTTCCCCGGTAGATGATGTAATTATAGGGTGCGAAATAAAAAAATCGAAATAATTGCCAACAAGAATAGCAAGTGTAGAAATACCCCAAACAATTTTTAAAAATGTGGCTTTCTCCCCTGCTAAAGCACATGATAAAACAAAGTATAAATAGGGTACAAGACATATGCCTGCAAGCGAGATTTCAAACCAAAATAGCATATCAGGGTAAAGCTCGAGCCGCATAAACAATGAACCGCTTGTCCACATCAAAAACGCAATAAGCAAAGCCATAAATGCATATACAACCTGGCTCTTTTTTGCAGTAAGCAAAGTGAAGAACAGGAATGCGTTACAAAGCAGACCTATGAGCGGAATCAGAGTAAAGACAGTATCGTTTAACGACAGAAGCCTTCACCTCCTCTGCCGCGCTCTCCGTTATGAATGTATAAAAGATTTATAATATCTTCCTGTGGGGGGTTAATTTTTGAGACTTTACGCCCATACCGGTGCGAAAACTCAATAAGTGTACCACGTTTAAGCAGCGTAATCTGCAGAGGCTCAACGCCTAAAAACCGCTTTAAATCATTGTAATCGTGGTCGTAATGCTTAAAATAGATTCCCATGTGTTCGCGAATAAGCTGTTGATTAATTGCGCTGCGCCCTTCAGCTTCTTCTTCTATTTCTACATACATGTGCATGAAGGAGCGCTTTTCATCATCATACTGCTTGCGCGCACACCAATCAGCGATTGGAAGCCTTGAAACTTGGATTACCTTTTCTATTGCATGCTTTGTAATTCTTGTAAAACCCGCGATATCGATAACAGTCGGTATCCTATCGACAAATTCAAACTGCGGAAGGGCTACCCCCTCCTGTTCGTCTTTAAGACGCAGGCAGCGGTACACATCCCCTACCCTGTATCGCATGAATGCTCCGCCTTTTAAAACAGTAATTACAAGCTCATAATTCTCGTTTGCTACAAGTTCGTCCATCAAAAATGTGCGAGGCACATATTCAGGGTCTTGCAGGCTCCTCAGCATTTCCCCTTCAGGGATAAACTCATAAAAGCAAGCATCCGGGAAAAAGACAAGCCCGTTCTTTTTCCAAGTTTCACTTGCAAGGCAGGTTGGCTCCGTTCCTCCGGCAATTTCAAGGGGTCTGCATCCCCAAGCACGCTCCAGTTCATCCTTAAACAGCGCTGAATCGTTTCCAACGCATATTAAACCATTCAAACGGAATAAATCCTTAGGATATATTGGCGTGCCATCTCTGTAACTTCGGTATTTTGCAAGCAGTATTCGATAAAGCATGCGGGGATGTATAAACATCGACTTGCGTTTTTCCCCATCTGCAGATTTTTTAATATCGAAATTTCTTGTAATTGCATATATTATGCTGCTCATTCCAAAGAACAGGTCAATGCCACGCTGCATGCCCTGCTTGAACCCTACACGGTTTTGTTCTGAAAATGACATTTTCAGAGCATCCTTAAGCGGGGGGAAGAATTGTAGATCCATCTCCGCACTCATTGTAAGCGGAAGCAGCCCAGTAGCATACGGCAAGGGAGCAAGCCCATAAAGGACACGCTGTTTGGGGCTGACACTAAATACCCCACGCTCCTTAGCTGATGCCAATATTAAAGATGCTAGGAGATTATTCTTATAAACCGCAATCATTTGCTCTGTATATGGCGCAACCTTTGGTGGGCGGCTTCCGCTTTCCCAAGTGGTTTCAAGCCAAACAACAGGAGGAGCAGGCAATAGCGTTTCTTGTTTTAACAGAAGTATATCCGCATAGTCATCATATGTAGTTAGAGGTACGATTTTTCGAAATTCTGTAACTGTTGAAGGCAGGGTTGCGCCCATTATTCTGCGACCCAATTCGCAGCCTGCAAAAAGTTCAAGCTGTTCCTGCAAAAGCCGAAATTGAATCTGCATGTACTGTTCAAGCGATATATCTAAAAAACCGCAATATTTCTGCCAGATTTGGCTGTTATTAAGTTTTTTGCATTCCTGCTTGAAAGTCATATATATTCCCTTCAACTCTTGCAGTTTCCACGTTTTAAGAAAGCGCTTATACTCTTTCCTGTTGGAAACAAAAATGGAGTTTCGTGTTTGTATTCAGAATAGCCATCAATATAGCGTGGAAACAGATACCTATCCTGAACCCATATATATAAAAGATTTAACAAAGGAAATAGTATACACGCAGCTAAAAGCTCACGAGTTCCGCCATAAAGCCAAAGGAACAGATACATAAACAGCAGCCACCAGGCTGCAGGGTGCCTGCAAAGCGCATATAAGCCACTTTTGCATAGGCTTTGCCTTTGCAAACCTGAATAGGTATTTTTTGCAGGCAATGCAAAAAAAAGCGTATAGAGCAAAGCAAGCAGGCACACAAGCGCCATTATTCCGCTCACACGCCTCAATATATGAGTTTGAGCGTTTATAACAGGCAAAATAAGACCAACTGTCGCTATGCCCAACAACCCCCCTCCTAACCAAAACGCTATTGGCGCATAATATTTGCCATAAATCTTTCCTATGTCAAACAACAGCAAAAATATGAACGCAGCGCTTCCAAGAAGAAGCCAAATCATGTTTTACCCAGTTGCTTTATATAAGCAATTCCTACTGTTGAAGGGCCGCTGTGTATGCCTATAGGTGGCCCGATATAATTAACTTTAAGGTTTGCAAGCGAATCAGTTTCTTTTATCATTTCATAAAGCGTCTGCGCCCTATGTATATGGTCCCCATGACCTATGATTGCAGTTCTACCCTTCTCTGCCTCCCGTTCATATCTTCTGGCTAGCCACCTCATGCTCTCCCTTGCATTACGCTGTACCCCGAGGCACTGCATAAGCCCATCTATGAAGGCCATTATTGGGCGAATCCCGAAAGTGTCTGTTGCTATTGGGCCAAGGCTTCCCACTCTTCCACCCTTATGCGCGCATTTAAGGGATTCAAGCATACAGTAAACACAAGTATTTGGCCTTAAGACATCAAGTTTCTCGAGTATTGATAAAGCATCATAGCCTAAACCTGAAAGATGCGCTGCTTCCTCAACCAGAAGCCCCATGCCATGTGAAACAGTAAGAGAATCGTATACATGTATTGGAGCAGGGAAGCCTTCTTCTGCTGCAATTTCTGCTGCAAGTTTTATCGCGGAAAATGAGCTTGATAGCTTGGAGCTTAGTGTAAGAAATATTATTTCTCTATTGCCATTATCAGACGCCCGCTTAAATGCGGTTATCAGCGCTTCTGTGCTTGGCGGTGCGCTTGTAGGGAGCTTATCGGATGTGCGAAGTATTCGATAGAGCTCAGGAGAATCAATTTCTACTTGGCTCAGGTATTGCCTGCCTTTATGAACCACATAATCAGGTACAAGGTAAATACCTTTGTCCTTTGCGCAGTCTTGCGTTATATCGCAGCTTGTCTGCGCCATGATGCAAGTGGCTGGTTTGGAGCACATGATAGACCCCTATAACAATGATTTATGGCAAGTAATAAGTTTAATAATTATACAGAATAATATTCAGGAAATCAACTGTTTTTCGGCTCTTTTGTCGTTCTTACGACAATGAGACTGATATAAGACCAGAATGTGAGAAATGCATGAATTATTCGACAAAAACTCGGTTTTCCCGTGCAGCAAAATGTTAAATAAGACTGAAATAAGCACAATTGCAAGAAAATCCTGCTAAAGGCTTAATACATATATACTCGTGATTTACTTAACATAACTTATGTACTTAATTTATAACGTGCAGTTTATCACTCTTAGAAGCGAATCTGCAAGCAAGCGCATATCTTCTTTGCATGTTTTTTTTATACCCTCAAAATCTGTTGCCTCACGAATTGAGGCAAAGACAGCAGTAATCCCATATTCATATACTGCTTCTATTCCATCGCCAATTGCGCCGCAAAGCGCTATGCATGGAACATTGGCAGCCTTAGAGCGCTTTGCTACACCTACAGGCACCTTTCCGTGGGCGCTCTGCCAATCTATCCGCCCTTCGCCGGTAAATACCATATCAGCATCTAAAAGCAACTTATTAAACCCTGCAGCATCAAGGAGCAAGTCTATACCCGGAATAAGCGTTCCGCCCAAAAAGGCGATTATTCCAGCGCCAAGCCCGCCTGCAGCTCCAGCCCCCGGAATATCAGAAACACGAATTCCTAAGCTTCGCTCTATTGCCTCTGCCATGCTTTTCAGCCCTGCATCAAGAAGCACAAGCATTTCATTATCTGCCCCCTTCTGCATACCAAAGGTATATGTAGCACCTGTCGGACCATAGAGCGGATTATCGACATCACATGCAGCAGTTACAGAGAGGTTTAGCTTCTCTTTCGGCGGTTCGATATGATAAATATTAACCATATTTTTCGCCAAGGGTTCGACGAGCTCACCGTTTATATTATAAAACTTATATCCAAGCGCTGCTGCCATTCCAATTCCGCAGTCGTTTGTTGCACTTCCGCCAATTCCAAGCAAAACATCGGTTACCCCTCTTTTATAAGCATCGAGTAAAAGTTCCCCAACGCCATATGTTGAAGCGCGTAAAGGGTCTTTATTGTTGCCGACAAGAGGAAGGCCTGCACAAGAAGACATCTCCATAACTGCAGTTCCGCTTGGAAGAAGCCCATAGGCAGCCTCCATTATCTTCCCGAAGGGGTCACTTACAGATGCACTTGTGTATTCACCGCCAAGTATGCTTAGATATGCATCCACCATGCCTTCGCCGCCATCCGCCATTGGCAGCTGATGAATAATTGCATCCGGAATATGGGTGAGTATAACAGACTGCCAGATATCGCAGACTTCCGGTGCAGTCATTGTGCCCTTAAAAGAATCTGGTGCGAGTATGAAGCGCTTAATCATGTTAACTCCTTTTAAATAGCTTCGTTTAGCCCAAGCAAGCTTTATATGAATATTTATAAGTAAATCATTGCCTTAATCGTGAAGCAGACCCCAGCCTTTTGTTAGAGAGCGTTCCGGAACAAACCCTTGTTCGCCCCAAACTTCAATCTTTAACCAGCCGGCATTGCGCTCAAGCACTTTAACTGATGTAATAGCTGGTATTTTGAACAAGACTTCTGCCTTCTTCTCAGGAGCTGCCTGCAAATATGTAGTACCTTTCATAATATCAGCGTCAGAGCGTGACTGCATTACACCTTCTTCAAATGTAAGATAGGCAGTCTTTACATACCCCTCGCGTTGGTTATACTTCACTTTGCACCACGGGTCACCTACTTGGAGCACTTCAACAGCTGCATGAATAGGCAGCTTCATAATGCGTTTGTCATTTGTGCCATTACCTGTACGCAGTTCTGCAGCTTCTGTTACAGCCCACGCTGTATAATTTGGGAGTTCCTCATCATCGTAATAGCCCTTTTGAAGCGCATTGTATTCTGAAAACGAAAGGTCTGTTTTAAGCGCTCTTGCAAGTTCTTGATCATTCTTTTGGCTATGAGAAACATTTACTTTTGTTCCTGGGCACGCATTATAATAAAGCCATTTGGCATCTTCAACATAAAGGCGTACGCACCCGTGTGAAACATTGTTGCCAAGGCTGCGAAACGCTGACGCCTTTAGCGTATTTATATCTCGCTTTGCAAACATTATTGAATGGAAGTATATTCCGCCAACTATTTGTGTCCAATACCGCGCATACTCTCCGGCAAAAGCAGCAAATTTGCCAAATCGTTCCCTGCCGCCAATTTTCCAAATACCGCGCGGCGTAGGTGTTCCTTGATCATCCGGAATCTCAGGGTCTATTGTTGTACGGCCTGTTGTACATAGCATGCGCCGCACTATCCTAGTATACTCACCTGCATCGTCTTGCTCATAAACAGTGACTATTTGATTGTTTGTATCAAGGAAAATATAGTATTTATCTGGATCTTCGTTTTTAAGTTCATCCCTGGCTTTTGCAGCTAAAGGAAAAACATTGAGCGCAAACATTAGAACAAGCAAAAGGCAAATCACGCGCAGCTTCATAAAAAGTCACCTATAACCCTGTATCTTTGTTCTTATGATAATTGGCAAGATACCATTGCGTCAAGTAAAATGGGGTACATCGTTGAACTAGTCGCACTATGTAGTATATAATTATTAAAAATCAGTTATGAGGTAGAAATATGCCTTTAAAGTATAAAATGTTTTTAATAGTACTCTTAGTTTTTAGCTCTGTGCTTATATGCTGCAGTTGTACAGGGGCTAACTCAATACCTCCAATAACATCACCTGAGCAGCAAGGCTCAATAAAACCCCTGCCTAATTCTGAAATGCCCGTTGAGCCAGAACCAACGCCTGAACCTACAAGAATTCTTATTGTTGCTGACTGTGTAGAACAAGAGGCGGCCGATTTCTTCCGCGGGGCAACCGACGCTTTAAATGCAAAACACTTTATTGCTGAGAGTTTCCTTGCGCCTGATGGGTTTTCAAATTACTTAACCCAATCACGTGTAAGCGGTTATGACGGGCTGATTGCCCTATGCACTAAGGAAGATTCGACTTTTGAGGCCTTAGCGCAAGTTATCGATTGGGGGTTACAGCTTGCGCTTACAGATATGCGCCCACAAAAAGACGATGTCTCCATTCCAAATGGCGATACCATAACTTCCGAATCAGTCGAGGTTGAGGAACCTTTGCTCAATGAAGAAGTTGTACCTAAAAGCGCTGCATATGCCCGCTATGAGCAAAGCGATGTAGAAGCGCTTGCGCTTGACATTGCGCTTGCATATCCGCCCCATAATACACCAGTTCGGCTTATTGCGCTTTTTAGCGCCTCTGATTCACCTGCAGCCAATGCTTTCAGCTTAGGCGTAAAAGAAGGCAGGATACTGCCAAAATCAATTTATTATGCTTCAAGCAGCAAACAGAATGTTGCTGACTTCCTTACCAAGCAGCTTGCACGCTATGTTGAAGGAATGATAGATGCTATTTATTGTGAAAATACTGAGCTTGCTTTAGCAGCGCTCGAAGTCTTGAGAGAACAAGGCCGCACTGATATGGAAGTGTTCTCCGTGCCTTATGGAACGCTTTTTGAGCAGCGTTCACTTTACGATAAATGGACATTTCCTGTTGCAATGGGTGCGGATCTCTTTGAAGCAGGCGTGCAGGCAGCAGAGGATATTAATGCCTTGCTTGCTGGGAAACAGCCTGAACACAGAGTATTTGCTCCTTCAGTTTCATACCCCGCCTTAAATGAAAAAGACGCGATTAAGAGTGGGGGTTAGTATACCAAAAGTATGCCAACGCTTCTGGTGCTCTATTCTTTCGTTTTTACCAGATGAGAGCTATTCATTAGCCATTCAAATGCCTTAATGCTTGGAGTAAATAGGAAAAATGCAACAGCCGCATTTCCCACCCCGTGGAGAATATCAAACGGGATGCCTCCAATCCAATAAGCAATAGCAGTTGAAAGCCCACCTATAAACAAATATGGCAATGCACAAAGCGCACCAAAGAATAAACCGAAACCTCCGCTTATAACAGCCCAAAACACCCTGCTACGCTCCTTGCGAAGTAAAAGCGCAAGGAGCGCAAGCAGCGGCCATATATAAATATAGTTCAGCCACCATAAGCCGAAGCCATATATAAGCCCTTCTGTTAATATAAATACTGCAATCGGAGCAAAAACTGCCTTGCCAATAACTAGGGCATATACAATAATAAGCAGCGAAACAAGCTCAATGTTCGGCAGAAATGAAAGTGCAACCTGAACAATAACAAGCAGCGCACCCAACATGCCCATAGTTGCCACATGGCTATACATATTTCGCTTGCGGCTTTTTGCAGCGGCCGTTGCTCCTTCATTCTTGTTCACTTAACTTACCAACCTGTTGTAAGGGTAATCTCAAAAGCATCTCCATCGCTTATAGGGGTTGAATCAATGCCTGTATGGAGCTGGTCTCCGGCTTTTGTAAAGCACCACCATTGCTGCAGGCCTTCGTCTGCAGTTTCTCCATCAACAGTGTGAACAAACAGGCCGTAAGCTGATTCCGTTCCTTCAATTAACCCGCGTTCTTCCAGCGCACCCCTTAAATATTCGGCATCAGTATTAATTTTAAGTTCCTTATTGCTTGCATCACCATGTACTATGCTTATTTCAAGCACCTTATTGCCGGCTTCTGGTCTTACAAACTGTGTGTGAACCAAGATAGCTGCAGCAGCAAATACAATTAGCGCCAAAGCAATTAACAAAAGCCGTTTAGTTTTATTTTTTGACATGATAAAACCCCTTTCTCTATTTCGATTTGAAGCATTCGGGCAGAAAAAGGGGCAGCTGGCAATATAACATGCACAAACCAAGTCCCGTGGTTTTTGTACCGCTCCTTCAGGCAAGTCTTCTGGCTAAGCATCATAACTCACACCCGCCTTCCCGGTTTCCCAGTGGCGTTATGGGTGTAGGCTCCGCTATTACAGCGACGGGTTCGCGGGAGTCTGCAAGTTGTACATGCATATTTAAAAATATGCACTGCAGCAGGCAGCTACCTCTTCCTTGTTAGGCCATGCCGGATAATCTCCAGCAACAGGCACCTGAAAGCTTCAATATTCAATTATTTTGAGTATACCATTTGAGTATGGTCTTTGCAATAATTTCAAGCAGAACAGCTCTATGGTTAACCATATATGTAAAAGAACCCAATATTCAAACTACAGCTATTTATGGATGCAATTTATGGGTTGACTCATTCGTTATTGCGTGATACCGTTTTCGTGGGGGTGTATATCACTCTATTAATCTTATTGGAGGACAACAAGAATGAAAAAAGCTTTGTGTATCCTTATGGCACTCGCAATGGCTCTTAGCCTTGCAGCTTGCGCAAAGCCGGCTACTGCCTCAAAAGAAGGCAAGATAGCTATTATCACAAACACTGTATCCCAAAACGAAGAGGAGTTTCGCTCTGCACAGGCAATGGTCGAAAAGTATGGCGAAGATAAGATTGTCCATGCACTTTGGCCCGACAACTTTATGACAGAGCAGGAGCAGATGATTAGTGTTGTCGCTAAGCTTGCTGCAGACCCTGCAATTAAGGTGCTCATAATTAACCAGGCAGTGCCAGGCACAAACGCTGCGGTAGATAAGTTCCTCGAAGCACGCAAAAAGGAAGAAGTCCTGATTGTTTATGCTTCGCCACAGGAAAACCCGCCGGACGTATGCTCACGCGCAGACTATGTGCTGCAGCCTGATGAGCTTCAGATGGGAGTTGCTGTACCTACGCAGGCACAAAAACAGGGAGCAAAGGTGTTTGTCCATTACTCCTTCCCAAGACATATGTCCATTGTGCTTCTTGCTTCACGCCGTGATTTAATGAAGCAGACATGCAAAGAATTAGGCATTGAATTTGTTGATGCAACAGCCCCCGACCCCACAGGCGACTCCGGGCTTCCGGGCGCACAGCAGTTCATACTTGAAGATGTTCCCAAAATGGTCGACAAATACGGTAAAGATACTGCTTTCTTCTCAACCAACTGCGCAATGCAGATTCCGCTTATTAAGGCTGCGTTTGAAGCAGGTGCGATTTACCCGCAGCCATGCTGCCCCTCTCCTTACCACGGTTTCCCGGCCGCATTGGGTGTTGAAGTGCCGGAAGACCTTGTTGGCGGAATGCAGGATGTAATAGACCAAACAACAAAAATCCTTGTGGATGCAGGTTTAGGCGGTCGCTTCTCCACATGGCCCGTACCTGCTGCTATGATGTGCACTATTGCAAGCACAGACTATGCAGTAAAATGGATGAAAGGCGAAACAGACGGCAAAGTTGACCAAAAAGCTATTGAAGCATGCATGTCAGAGTATGCCGGCCTGCCTATTTCCCTTAACCCATACACAGAGAGCGGCGTTACATACGACAATTACTACCTGTTCCTTATGGATTTCCTTACCTACGGCGGCTAAGCTGTATGAAGGTGAAGCATATTATATTTAGCTTGTTTATAAAGCGAGCTTAAAACCAACCTATATGATGAGGATGTATCGCGATTATAGTTATCCATTGATCCATCCTCATCTTATATTATTTTTATATGCTATTATTGTAAATAATACGCATGTCTGGGGGGAATACCTTGGGAAGCAATCTTCTATCTATGAAGAGCATCACAAAAGAATACTATGGCAACAAGGTTCTTAATAATATCAACATAGAAATAGCAAAAGGTGAAATCCATGCGCTCATAGGGGAAAACGGCGCTGGGAAATCCACTTTAATGAACATTTTGTTCGGCATGCCCGTTATAAGCTCTACAGGCGGCTATCAGGGAACAATAGAAATAGCAGGTGAACCTGTACATATTAACACGCCCCATGCTGCAATGGCTTATGGAATAGGCATGGTTCACCAGGAATTCATGCTCATCCCAGGTTTTACAATTACCGAGAATATTAAACTAAACAGAGAAATCACCAAGGAAAACATTGTGAGCCGCATATTTGGCAAGCAATATGAGAGCCTTGAAATAGACAAAATGAACGCCGATGCGCGTTCTGCACTTGATAAAATGGAAATGGGCATCGAGGAGTTCACGCTTGTTGCCGGCCTGCCCGTTGGGCATATGCAGTTTATTGAAATCGCCCGAGAAATTGATAAGACAGGCTTGAAAATTCTTGTTTTTGACGAACCTACTGCAGTATTAACAGAGAGTGAAACGCAAAATCTGCTATCCGCAATAAAGAAACTTGCAGCTAGCGGTATAGGTATTATATTCATAAGCCACAGGCTTGATGAGATTATGCAGGTTTCGGATAGAGTGACTATTTTACGCGATGGCGAGCTTGTTGTGACAATGAACACAAAGGATACGAACACGCATGAAATTGCGCAGCTAATGATAGGCAGAAAAGTATCGTTTGAGCGCAAGCGCGCTTTAAATAGGCCTATAGGCGATGAAATCATGCTAAAACTAAAAGACTTCGTTGTAAGAATGCCAGGCGAGGATGTAAAAGGTGTTAACCTTGATGTCAAAAAGGGAGAAATAGTTGGCATAGGCGGCCTTGCCGGCCAGGGAAAGCTTGGAATAGCAAATGGAATTATGGGAATATACCCTGCAAAAGGCGAAGTTTTGTTTGATGGCAAACAACTCCAAATGAATAACCCTAAAGGCTCAATAACAGCCGGCCTTGGGTTTGTCAGCGAGGATAGAAGAGGCATAGGCCTGCTGCTTGAAAGTTCAATAGAGCTGAACACAGTATTCACCTGTATGCAGATAAATAATTCCTTTTTAAGACGCGTTGGCCCTATTAAGTTTAAAGATACAAAAAAGATACGCACTCACACAAAAAGAATGATTAAAGAGCTTGATATTCGCTGCACATCCCCATTGCAGCGCGTAGGCAGCCTCTCAGGCGGTAACCAGCAGAAGGTATGCCTTGCAAGGGCATTGACACAGGACCCTAAGCTTCTTTTGGTAAGTGAACCGACACGGGGAATTGATGTTGGAGCAAAAAGGCTTGTGCTCGACCACATGAAAAAGCTCAATGAAGAGCAGGGTATTACAATCGTAATGACATCTTCCGAACTTGCAGAACTAAGGAGCATATGCGACAGGATTGCAATTATTTGTGATGGCAAGGTGGAAGGAATTCTGCCTCCAGATGCACCGGACGCTGATTTTGGCCTGATGATGTCAGGCAGCAAGCGAATAAATACAGGGCAAGGGGGCGACGAATAATGTCTGAATCAGTTGCAGAAAAACACACAGCTGACGCATCAACAAAGAAGATTGGTTTGCCTACTATAATCATTGGCATCTTCTTTGCAATAGTATTGATTGCAGCATTAATAATACATTTGCCAATGCCTGTTTTATTCAGCGACCTGCTAAGGCGATTTGGTATGAACGGGCTCCTTGTGCTTGCTATGGTACCTTCAATACAATCAGGAACAGGGCCAAATTTTGCCCTACCAATTGGAATAGTATGCGGCTTGCTTACAATTGTAACAGGCATAGAGTTTGGGCTAACAGGAATATGGCTTTTACTCTTTGCATGCGTTGCAGGTGCAGCCTTAGCAACTATTGCAGGTTATTTTTATGGGAAGCTGCTCAACTCCATAAAAGGTGCAGAAATGATGATAGCGACATACACAGGCTTCTCAATAGTAGCCTTAATGTCGCTTGTGTGGCTTATGGTCCCATTTGCAAGCAAGAAAATGGGTTGGCTTATGGGCACGGGCTTGCGTGAAACAATACAGCTGGATGCTGTAGGCGCAGACTCAATAATAAATAAATTTTTAATGTTCACTGTTTTTGGAATTAAATTTCCCACAGGGTTGCTCTTGGTATTCTTCGCCTTTTGCATTCTAATGTGGCTGTTTTTTAAGACAAAAACAGGAATAGCTATAATGGCCGGAGGCATCAACCCAAAATACGCCCAAGCATCCGGGCTAAATACGGACAAATACAGAATAATCGCAAACATAATATCGACTGTTCTGGCAGCAATTGGCATAATCCTCTTTTCGCAAAGCTATGGCTATGTACAGTTGTATTCCGCTCCTTTAAATATGGCATTCCCTGCAGTTGCAGCAATACTTATTGGCGGCGCAACTGCTTCTCGGGCAAGTGTAAGCAATGTCATTATAGGTGTCTTCCTTTTTCAAGGGCTGCTTACAACATCCATGCCTGTTGCCAACCAGCTCTTTAGCGGAACCGACTTATCTGAAATCATCCGCATGGTTATACAAAACGGAATAATCTTATACGCACTTACTCAGGTTAAGGGGGTTTCCAGGGAATGAAAAATATCAGAACTCTGTTTTCCGGCAAAGCAAAAAATATGCTCACTGACAATATGGTGCCTGTAATATTTATTGCTTTTACATTACTTGGGTTTGCTGTAGCCCGAGGTGTGCCAATGAGTTTCTTCCTTACGGAGCTTTCAAGCCGCTTTTACCGTAACGGATTTCTTGTGCTTTCCCTCATTATTCCTGTTATTGCAGGTCTTGGGCTAAACTTTGGGATTGTGGTAGGTGCAATGAGTGCGCAGCTTGCACTTGTGGTTGTAAGGTACTTTTTTATAGAAGGCTTTGGCGGCTTATTGCTCTGCTTTGCATTATCTACTCCAATAGCAGCATTTTTTGGGTATTTGACAGGTAAGCTTTACAACAAAACACGTGGCCAGGAGATGATTGCAAGCCTGATTGTCGGGTTCTTTGCAAACGGTATTTATCAGTTTCTGCTGCTTTTTGCTGTAGGTGTGATTATTCCTGTACCTGCAACCCACCCAATGATAAAAACCGATGGTGTCGGAGTTCGAATGACTGTTGACATGGGAAGCCTAAAGTATTCGTTAGAATCAGTGCTTGAAGTACCTTTTGTGTGGGCAGTGCTCGTTGTTTCTGTTCTATTTCTCGCTTATATGCTCTACAAGCACTTTAAAGCTAAGCAAATGCCTTTGGCCGCTTCAAGCGATAAATACTCATTCGCAAGTATGGCAGCGCTTGTGCTTTGCATTGCAATAAGCGTAATATCAATAATTACTAACAACAGCCTGATGACGGTTAAAAAAATACCTGTTCTAACTATTGCTTTAATTGCTATGCTTGCAACTTTCACAAAGCTAATTATGAAAACCAAGCTTGGACAGGACTTTCGAAGCGTAGGGCAAAGCCAGCATATAGCGCAGACTAATGGAATTGATGTTGATAAAACACGCATTATTGCAGTTATCATTTCAACGGTTTTAGCTGCCTGGGGTCAGATTATTTACCTCCAAAACATGGGCACACTCAATACTTACGGAGCACACAATCAAATAGGGATGTTTTCTGTTGCTGCGCTGCTTGTTGGTGGCGCTTCGGTTTCAAAGGCAACAGTAAGGCACGCATTTGCAGGCACGCTGCTGTTTAATTCCATGTTTATAATGTCGCCGGAAATCGGGCAGGCATTATTTGGCCAAGCAATTCTTGGCGAATACTTTAGAACATTTATGGTCTACGGCGTAATCGGCATGGCGCTTGGCTTATATGTTTGGAATGCAAACCGCAAAGCAAAGCTCACCCTTGACCCGGATACAATAAATATGCGAATCTCTAAATAAGGAGAAAGACACAATGAAGCAATTCAGGTTAAAAAAGGTCGCCCATAATATGCAGCAGATGGGGGTTGAGCAGCTTATAGTCAGCGACCCGTTGTCAATATTCTACTTAACGGATGTTTATCTCGACCCAGGGAAGCGATTATTTGCACTATTAATCAAACCAGATGCAAGTGCAACATTGTTTATTAACCGCCTATTCCCCATTAAAGAGCAGGATGGTGTTACAACCCTATACCATAGTGATGGTGATGATGCAGTTTCATCACTTGCAGAGCATCTTGCTGATGGTGTGCTTGGCGTTGATAAAACATGGTCAGCAAATTTCCTGCTTAAACTAATGGAAAAGCGGCACGCACTCAAACCAATACTCGGTTCAAATGCAGTAGATAACGCACGCAGATACAAAGATGCGGAAGAAATTGATTTGATGCGCAAAGCCTCAGCTTTAAATGACGCAGTTATGGCGAATGCAATTTCGACCTTAAAAGAGGGTATAAATGAGCACGAGATGGCAGGAATAATCGGCAACCTGCATGTTGAGCATGGAGCGGATTCTGCAGAGAACCAGCTTGTCTGCTATGGGGTTGGCAGCTGCGAACCTCACCATGAGCCGGGCTTAGCTTCTTTTAATGCAGGCGATAATGTCTTGCTGGACATATTTGCGCCTGTTAACCGTTATTGGTGCGATATGACACGCACAGTCTTTTATAAATCAGCAAGCAAAGAGCAGCTAAAAGTATACGATGCAGTAAGAGCAGCCAACCTTGCAGGCATAGCCGCAGTACGCCCGGGCGCTACAATGGCTTCAATAGATTATGCAGCACGCAAAGTTATTGAAGATGCAGGCTATGGGAAGTTCTTTACTCACAGGTTAGGCCATGGAATTGGGTTGGATGTACACGAACCGCCTGATTGCAGCAGTGTAAGCGAGGCAATAGCAGAACCAGGCATGTGCTTTTCAATTGAGCCCGGCATTTACATACCCGGCATGTGGGGCGTTCGAATAGAAGATTTAGTGCTTGTAAGCGAAGATGGTGTTGAGGTGCTTAACTCCTATACAAAGGAACCCCAAATTATAGGTTGAAACCTTTGTTCTTGAAGCTTAACTCTTTACCAATCGATAAGATCTGCTGACTATAATCTTAATCTCAAGATATGCTTAAGGGGAGCGCCAAAACCGCTCCCCTTTAAGTTTACATAATGATGTTTAGCAAAGGCTCTGCTTGTTAACCGACATATTCTCTGGGTTTTTCCTCGCCTCTTAATACGCGAAGTGCGCCTTCTGCCAAGGCCCTAAGTTCATCTTCACCGGGATATACATTAACAGGCGCAATTAGGCTCACACGGTTTTTTATTGCCCCAGTAAAGCGATTGCTAAAAGCAAGCCCTCCTGTTAAGATAATTGCATCTACTCTGCCATCAAGCACTGCAACCATTGCGCCGATTTCTTTTGACACTTGATATGCCATAGATTCGAGCACCAAATCTGCATAATCATCGCCTTCTTTAATAAGGCGCTCACAAGCGCGTAAATCATTTGTGCCAAGATATGCGCTCATCCCTCCGCCACGCGTTACATAATTAACAAGTTCGGTTTCAGTAAATGTTCCGGAAAAACACATGCGTATCAGCGGCTCTGCAGGGATGCCGCCTGTTCTCTCAGGCGTAAATGGCCCCTCGCCTGCTATTCCGTCATTTACATCGATTACGCGGCCATATCTATGTGCACCTACAGTTATGCCTCCGCCCATATGTGCTACAACAAAACGACAATCCTCGTATTTCTTGCCCATTTCCTTTGCACAACGCCTTGCTACGGCTTTTTGGTTAAGCGCGTGAAAGACACTTCGCCTTTCAACACCTGGCATCCCGCTCAGCCGTGCAAATGGGTCTAATTCATCAACAACTATTGGGTCAACGACAAATGCTGGCTTACCTATTGTTTGGGCGATTTCGAGAGCGATTATTCCCCCAAGCGATGATGCGTGCGTTGCTGCTGTTGAGTGTGTCAAATCATAAAGCATGCGCTCGTTTACTGTATAGACTCCACTTTCTATTGGTCGAACCAAACCCCCTCTGCCAACTATTGCATCAAAGTCAACCATCTTCAACCCATAGTCAGCTACGAGTTTTTCTATAAGCGTCCGCCTCATATCCTTTTGGTCAACAATTGAGGGATACTTTTCAATTTCATTTCTGGAATGACGAACAATGTCTTCAAGCTCTAATTTTTCATCCTGAAACACTCCGAGCTTTGTCGATGTAGAACCAGGATTGATAACTAAAAAACGATAAGTGCTCTTTTCGCTCATGGCTCTTTCCTTTCTGAAAATTATCTTTCTAAAGTAATTGCGCCTGTTCGTGCTGCTTGAACCTTGCCAAACTTTTGCAGCTCATGCAAAAAACTATCTACACTTGCCTGTTCTGCTGTAAGCTCTACAACAAGGCTATTGCCTTCGCTGCTAATTACACGAGCGCCAAACTGTTTGATGATTTCTGCAATATCTTCTTGTGGTACAGAAACCCGGGCCATTAATAGTTCACGGCATATATGCTCCTCAGGCCTGTAAGCAATCACCGAGCGTACACACTCAAGCCGTGAAAGCCTCTGTATTACATCCTGCAATTTTGCGTCAAAACATTCAAGAGCAAGAGTAATGCGCGAAATCGCTTCTTCTGTTGTTTCTGCAACAGCAAGGCTTTTAATGTTCCACCCTTCCCTGCGGATTTGCCCTGTGATTCTAGTGAGCACACCAAACTCGTTGTCAACTAATAAAGTGAGGATATGAACACTTTGCGCTTTCATATTTAACCACCCTTCGTAAGTTATATGCTTCATGCAATGAGAGAAATAGGGATATGTTTCTAACACTTATTATACAATATTATTATGCAAAGGAATATTCCAAAAATCAGCAGATTATATATTACATTGCGGATTTACTTTAATGCAAGGCCAACAGACAGTAGTTGCGTGTTTCATTTGTGCAGCAATTGATGGCAATGGTTAGTTAGTTCCCAATATTTAGTATGGACTTACGCAAGCTCCGGTTTGCACGCTTTGTGTGTATTATGGTATAATGCATTGATATAGCAGCTTGACTTGGAGGTAAATATGGCTAAGGGCGGTTTCCCAGGGATGGGTGGTGCTAATATGCAGCAGATGATTAAGCAGGCGCAAAAGATGCAGCAAGAAGTTGCACGCTTGCAGGGCGAATTAGGTGAGAGGGAATTCAGCGCACAAGCCGGAGGAGTTGTTAAGGCAACTGTTTATGGCAGAAAAGAAGTCAAAAGCATTGAAATCGACCCCTCCTGCGTAGACCCAAATGATGTGGAGATGCTCGAGGACCTTGTTAAAGCTGCTATCAACGAGGCTTTGCGCGCTGCTGAAGATACAACCAGCGCAGAAATGGGCAAGCTTACAGGCGGAATGGGGTTGGGTCTTTAGATATGATACCTGTAGTAGAGCCTATCTCGCGCTTAAGTGCGCAGTTAGCTCGTCTTCCAGGGGTAGGCCCGAAGACTGCGCAAAGGCTTGCGTATTATCTCATCGGTGCACCTGAAGCGCAAGCCTTGGAGCTTGCAGAGGCAATTGTGCTCGCAAGAAAACTTGTACACCACTGCCCGATTTGTGGCGGGTACACAGATGACTCACCCTGCACACTATGCAAAGACCCTAAGCGCGATGATAGTATTATTTGCGTAGTTCAGGATGCGCGCGATGTATTGGCAATGGAAAAGTCTCGGGAGTTTAATGGGAGGTATCATGTTCTTTTAGGCGCGCTTTCGCCAATGGATAATATAGGGCCGGGTGAGTTGCGCATAAATGAGCTAGAAGAACGTGTTAAAGCGGGTGGCATTAGGGAAGTTGTGCTTGCCACAAACCCTGATGTAGAAGGTGAGGCAACGGCTGTATATATAGCTCGCTTGCTAAAGGAGTACGAGGTCCGGATAACACGCATAGCACATGGGGTGCCTATTGGCGGTAATCTTGATTATATTGATGGTGTAACGATTGCGCGGGCGCTTTTAGGCAGAAGGGATATGTAGCGAAATAGTGCTCTTGCACAAGCATATTCTTGCAACCAAAGCCAACTTGGAGCGTCTTAACCATAAATGCGGGTTTGCTTTATTGAGTTTTACTGCAGCGGATAGGAGACAATAGCAATGAAACTGAAGCTTCTTCTTGGAATAGCCATTCTTTCCTTGTTGCTTGGTGCATGCTCAAGCCCTGTTGTTAATTCAATGGGGAATTCGTTGCAGGAGGAAGAGCGGGCGCTTACTGGTTTCAGGGTTGATTATAAAAACTCAAGCTTAGTTGTCTCGGGTGTTTGCAGCGGAAGCCATATAAACACTTCAGGCGAGTTATGCTATGACCTTGAAGTAAGCAAAATATATGCAGGCGAGTCTAAAACAGGTGATATCATTCATTATTCAGAAGGGGCAATGAGCGAAGGCAGTGAATATCTTCTTTTTCTTACACAAGGTGAGGATGTGCACTATGCAGAGGATGTCTTAGGGTTTTCACTCGTATCTGGCGCCCCTATTCCTATTGTTGGGGAGGAGCTTGTTTTAGATAGCGGCAGACGCCTTCCGCTCAAAGCACTTCTTGATGAATTCAAACAGCTTGCTTCTATAGTTAGCGCACCTGCATCTGTGTTTTATTATAATACCTTAGCTGAACTTTCAAATGCAGCAGAAGAAATCTTCATAGGGCGGGTAGCCTCGCCTGTACGAGTAGGCAAACAAAGCTTTGTGCTCCAAAGCGGTGGTGCAATGGAAAAGGCACAATGTGATGCAGCTAATGTAACAATTGAAGCCTTCGGCTCTATAAAGGGCGCATTAGCTTACGGGGATATGGTGGAATTAGTTCATAGCACTCAAGATTTGGGCGGTATGCTTGATTCCTCTACACTTCAAATAAAAGAAATACACGATGCTTCGTCTTTACAACTATCAGAAGGAAATATATACGTATTTTTCTTAGTTTCAAGCCCTGACAACAAGCAGAAGTATTATTTCCCAATAAACCAATATCAAGGATATGTACCCCTTTACAACGAAAAGCTGGATATTCCTAAATACAATACCCCTTTACTCCCCTATGATACGCTAACCTCTTTAGTGAATGCATTAAGGAAGGAGTTTAGCCGTAACGTACTCAGCGAGCAAGCACCATCTCTAATTTTGGAGGAATAGCGCGTTACATACTGTTTTTCTCCAACCATATTCAATACTTGCATCCGAATTCCCATGTTCTACTTTAAAAAGCTAATAATATAGGTATGCTATGAAGAACTATAAGCGACATACGTTTATTTATAAAGTACTGCGTTTTCTGTTGTCACCGTTTGTGAAAATTAAATTTGCTTTTAAATACAAACCTATACCCAATCTTAAACCCCCGTATATTGTTCTTAGCAACCATAATATGGATTTCGACCCTATTCTTCTGGGTGTTAGTTTCCCACAGTTTATGTACTTTGTAGCAAGCGAACACATATATAGATGGGGAACAGCCTCAAAGCTGCTGAACTGGTGCTTTTCCCCTATAGCGCGCATAAAAGGTACAACTGATGCAAGAACTGTCTTGGAAGTTCTGCGCCGCCTGCGCGCAGGCTTAAACATTTGCATATTTGCAGAAGGCAACAGGTCTTTTAATGGTCTTACATGCGATATTCTGCCATCAACAGCAAAGCTTGTGAAGGCAAGCGGCGCATCGCTTGTGACTTTCAAGCTGGAGGGCGGATACTTTACTTCTCCGCGCTGGAGTACATCATTACGGCGAGGCAGGATGCTCGGCTACGCAGCAGGCGTTTATTCAGCTCAAGAACTTAGTATCATGACTGTTGCACAAGTAGACGCCATTATTAAAAAAGACCTCTATGAGGATGCCTACGAGCGCCAAAAAGATAACCCGGTGCGTTTTATCGGTAAACGGCTTGCTGAGGAGCTTGAAACTGCTTTGTACGTTTGCCCTAACTGCAAAAATATCTGCACAATGCACAGTAAGGATAATCTCTTAAAATGCGAGTGTGGGCTTGAAGCTATTTATACTGAATATGGTTACCTCGAGGGAACTAGCCTGCCCTTTTCTACAATAACCCAATGGGATGCTTGGCAAACAGAAGAGCTGCTCCAAAGAGCACATTGTGCAGGCGAAGAACCAATTGTCAGCGATGTTGAACAAAGTTTATCATGCGTTAACCCAGGTGTAAGCAGCTCTTTAGTTGCAAAAGACGCTCTAAAAATGTTTAAAGACAGGCTTATTTGCGGTGATATTAGTTTCACGTTTAGTGAAATATCCGATATGGCGATTTATGGGCAGAGCACATTGATATTTACTACAGATAAGGGTATCCATTATGAAATTAAGTCCGACCACCCACGCAGCGCAACAAAGTATCTGCTGCTATTTCACCATTTAAAGAAATAAGTGGTTATGCTGGATTTATAATATTGTTACTTGTATTTCTAGTAGATTCCTATAGGCTTTAGGCATTGCAAACACTATTGCGCTATGGTAAAATACCGTTTGTAATGAAGCCGGTGTGATGGAATTGGCAGACGTGACGGACTCAAAATCCGTTGGTAGCGATACCGTGTCGGTTCGAGTCCGACCACCGGCACCATCAGTGTTGCATCATTTGTAGTATTGCAGATGGTGCAGCACTTTTTTGTTTTCTTAACTCCGCAATAATAACGGCATCCTTTCACACATAGAAGGTTTTATTACGCCTCCCTGACTATGGTAGTCTATGACATGACCCACCCGCGCTAGAAAGGAAATAGCACGCAGGTACTGTGGATTGGAGAACATTGGCGATAAACTCATGAAGAGCGAAAACTTCGAGCTTGCGCTTGAGGGGATTGTATGGCTTATCTGCCTATTATGCAACAAGGGCAAACGGAATTGATAAGGCTATCCAGGGGGATTTGAAATGTGAAGGCATGGTATGATATGCTTTATTATCAAGAGCGCTAAACCGGAGTTTGGAAGGCAACATTATGCGAAAGATATTACTAAATGCGAAACATCACACTGGTTTAACGATAATGATATTTGTAGAGGGAACGATAATAAAGCCGAGATCATGGATTTCATTGTACAATCATAATGATTATATCCCTATCGGAAATGCCGTAAAGATAATAAAGTCATGGCAACAACAAGGAGCAAATATCATTTACTGTACTTCACGTAAAAATAAGCAGGCTGATAATATAGCAGCAATCTTAAAAAGGTACGATTTTACTGGCTCTTTTTTAGTATTAAGAGAACATAAAGAGAGCTATAAAGACATAGTAGAAATGTTAGCACCAGACATTTTGATTGAAGATGATTGTAAAAGTATCGGTGGAGAATGGCAAATGTGTATTGCAAAAGTAAGTCAGGATATAAAAGAAAAAATATTATCTATTGTAGTTCCTGAGTTTAAAGGAATTGATAATCTTCCTACCCATATTGAACGCCTAAAGGAGGTTTAACCCAAATTCCAATTTAATGAGCCACTTTGAATCAGAGGTTATTTGCGGGTTATTAGCTATGGATGTTTGACACATTTGCAAAATGAGTATAACATGAAGCAGGTAAATTTCTATATCAAAACATGAGAGGGATAGTTATTGAAAAAAACATTTATTATCATTTTAGCTTTTGCAATTCTAGTTTCTGTGGTTTGGGTAATCGGCAGCGGCTTTAATAAAAGAACAGATGTATTTTTATCAGATTATTCTGTCTCAGAGGATGGAAATGAAATAACGTTACAAGTTGGCGTTCTAAGTTCCATGGGTTATGTAAGAGGCTTCTTGAATGATACAAATAAAACTGAGGTTATGGAAATGCAGTTTTACTCTACATTCGGAGGCTTAAATAGCTCCATTGGGGCAAAAGGTGAGTTTGTAATAATTCTAAACCCCGAATGCCGCGAGATATATTTCTACCATAATGATGGGTTTGATTTGGTATTGCAAAAAAACCATGCAACTGGCGAATGGGAAAGACCACGCTAAATTCTTTTAAGTTATTTTGAAGAAGCGAAAGAAACGTTGAAGCAGAGGT
This sequence comes from uncultured Oscillospiraceae bacterium, assembly GCA_964461335.1. GTDB lineage: Bacteria > Bacillota > Clostridia > Christensenellales > CAG-138 > JAKJBL01. The sequence continues at coordinate 276 of CAYWTY010000007.1, read as the reverse complement.
TTTGAGTAAATTGCGAAGCTTTTAAACTCTAATTTATAACGCAAGCAATTGGTGAATAAGGTTAGAAACTGGGTCGCAATACAAACTGCTTAATTGATGTAAGCAATACAAGAACTTAATAAGCAAATGAATTTTAGGCGGCAATTTTATGAATGATTTGGAATATGAACCTCTTACAGAAAACCATGCAGAAGATTTAATAACCCTTTGGGGAGATGAAGAGAGAGTGCTGAATAAATTGTGTAAACCTCTATTGTCAGATAAAATAATAACTGA
>CAYWTY010000006.1:0-37279 GCA_964461335.1 uncultured Oscillospiraceae bacterium | reverse complement strand
AGCTTTAAGCTGTTGCCCTGGAAGATATGGTTGTCTATCATTGCGCAAAGCAGGTTGTTAGCAGCGCCGACTGCATGAAAATCCCCTGTAAAATGCAGGTTTATATCCTGCATTGGCACTACCTGCGCATAACCTCCGCCTGCTGCTCCGCCTTTTACGCCGAATACAGGGCCAAGGGAAGGTTCGCGAAGCGCAAGCGCAGAGCGTTTGCCTATTTTCTTTAGGGCATCTGCAAGGCCTACTGTTATTGTGGTTTTGCCTTCGCCTGCAGGTGTTGGGGTAATTGCGCTTACAAGAATAAGCTTGCCGTCTTTAAGCTGAGTTTTGTTTAGGAATGAACCATCGATTTTTGCTTTGTACTTGCCGTAGCATTCAAGATATTCATCGTCTATACCTGCATTTTGTGCAATATCTCGAATATCCTGCATTTTTGCGGCCTGGCTTATTTCAATATCAGAGGGAAAGTGCATATATTTGTCTCCTCATTTTAATCTCTCGCACGCTGATAGCGAAATACCTTAGGGATTAGATATTCCTGCGTGCTTCACTATAATACCCTAACACAAAACTGAAGCTATGACAATAATCAGCATATGCGCACCTATGGTAAAAAGCTAATCAGCTTATAAACTCCGCTGCCTTTTATTGGTTTTAAGACGCGCATGCGCTTGACAATTAGGCTGTGCATACAATACTATACTAGAGAGAAAATGGAGGTTCACAATGCAAGTTTATAATACGCTCACGCGAAAAAAGGAAGACTTCATCCCTGTCAGAGAAGGCAAGGTTAGCATTTATGCATGCGGCCCTACCGTATACAACTACTTCCATATTGGCAATGCGCGGCCGTTCATTGTATTTGATACTTTACGCAGGTATTTTGAATACCGCGGCTATGAGGTCACATTTATTCAAAACTTCACTGATATTGACGATAAAATGATACGCAGAGCAAATGAAGAAGGTATAACAGTCCGCGAGTTGAGCGAGCGGTTCATTCGCGAATACTATATTGATGCAGATGCGCTTGGTGTGCGCCGCGCAACAGAAAACCCGCGTGCAACCGAGCATATAGACGATATAATTGCCATTGTAAAGGCTTTGCTTGAAAAAGGGCATGCATATGTAACAGAAGGCAATGACGTGTACTTTTCCGTTAGAAGCTTCCCTGCTTATGGCATGCTTTCAGGCCAAAGCATTGACGATTTAGAAAGCGGCAGCAGAGTTGACCCAGGTGAGCAAAAGCATGACCCTCTTGATTTTGCTTTATGGAAGGCTCAAAAGCTGGGCGAACCAGCGTGGGAAAGCCCCTGGGGCTTAGGGCGGCCGGGGTGGCATATTGAATGCTCTGCTATGAGCATGAGGTTCTTGGGCGAAACCTTTGATATTCACGCAGGCGGGCAGGATTTAATCTTCCCGCACCATGAAAACGAAATCGCCCAAAGCGAGGCTGCAACAGGCAAACCGTTCGCCAAGTATTGGATGCATAACGGCTACATAAATGTCAACAACCAGAAGATGTCAAAGAGCCTTAACAACTTCTTCACAGTGCGTGAAATTGCGGCTGAGTATGAGCTTGAGGCTGTGCGGCTTTTTATGCTTAGTGCGCATTACAGAAGCCCTGTGAATTTCTCACGCGAACTTATAGAGCAGGCGCATGCAGCGCTAAACAGGCTAAAAACCGCAAAGCGCAGGCTTGAAGAAGCGCAAGTTGGCACAGCAACAAATGAAGATGCTGTTTTTGTCTGCGGGCTCGATTCCTATAAAAAAGCATTTTGCGAAGCAATGGATGATGACCTTAATACAGCTGATGCGCTCGGAACGCTTTTTGAGCTTGCGCGCGCTTGCAATACCTTTGTGAGCGAACCGCGCTCAAAAGAGGCGATTGACGCAGGGCTCAGCCTTTTTAGTGAGCTTTTAGGTGTGTTAGGGCTTCTTGAAACAAGCTCAGAAGAAGAATTTCCAAAAGAGGCGCAAAACCTTCTTAAAGAGCGTGAAAATGCGCGCTTAAATAAAGACTGGGCAGCGGCAGATGCTATACGCGACAACTTAAAGCAAATGGGCTTTACTGTGGAAGATACAAAGCAGGGGCCAAAGCTAAAAGCGCTTTAAGCCGGCATTTTTATATTTCTACGCAATATGTAGGGGCGATTACCAATCGCCCGCATTTTTATATTTCTACACAATATGTATGGGCTATTAACTAATCGCTATATTTCTACGCAATATGTAGGGGCGATTACCAATCGCCCGCATTTTTATATTTCTACGCAACCAACATGTATGGGCTATTAACTAATCGCTATATTTCTACACAATATGTAGGGGCGATTACCAATCGCCCGCATTTATAGACAGCACATTTTCAAATATTGCAGGCCGATTTTCTTACAAAACAGCCTTTACAGCCGAATACAGCAAAAGCAGCGCCATGCCTATGCTTAGGGGGAGCCTGTATTTTGCGTATACATTTTTAATTGAGTTACCGAAAAACGCCCAAATAAGCGTGCAGCTAAACATAATAGCGAGTGTTATAATTGACCAAAACAGAATATCTGCCATTTTAGTCGTATAAGGTACGACGTATAGGGAAAACAGAGTAAGCCCCATAATCCAGCTTTTCATATTAAGCGCCTGGAGCAGAATACCTCCCATAAATGTGGCTGCAACCATTGGCTTTTCCGGCTGTTCCTTCCTGCCGGAGAGGAAGATGCTTACAGCAAGGTAAACAAGGTATGCTGCGCCTACCCATTTAAGTATAGGCACAAGCCCTGGCACAAGGGATGCAAGCACAATGTTCAAAAGGCCGCAAAGGAGCATTTTTACGAAGAACCCGCTCATTGTGCCAATTAGATACCCGCGCGCGCCACGTATGCCAAGTGTAGCTGAGGTGTAAAGTGCCATGAAGTTGCTCGGCCCGGGCGTTATACCCTGTATAAGCACATAAATAAGCAGCGCAGAGATGTCCATATATATATTCGCCTCCAATGCATAACTTTGTTTATTATAGCACAGCAGACGAAAGAAGTGTATTACGGCGCCCAGCGTAAAGTCGGCGCTGAAGCAGGCTGTGAGTGCACCTCTTCCTCTTGAACAATTTCAACTATTGCTTGGGCAAGGTAAGGCATTGCATTAAGCGCCTGCTCAAGCGTATTTTTATGCTCACCTACCTCAACGAGCAGGCATTGGCTTGAAATGTGCTGGTTGTAGCGGCTGGTTTTAACGCGGACATTGCGTACAAGCTCCTCATGGTAGCTTGCAAGCTTGTTTGTAATTGCAAGCGCAAGCGCGTAATTGTTCTCAAAGTCGGGCATTTCCTTAAAGCCTGTGCCTGTTGCGCCCTCGCCTGTGCCAACTACAAACATAAGCCGCGCAACCTGCTTGCCGCCTAAGTTAACATAATAACCGTTGCCTGAGTCACGGTGCACATCAATAAACATCACAAGCGAAGGGTATTGTTCTTTATAGCGCTTCATTGTAAGTTCGGAGCGTGTATATGATGTTGAAAGCTTGGGCGGTTCATGGTCGCTTTTGTCATGGAGCACATTGCACCCATATTTTTCAGAGAGGATTTTAGCTAAGAGCTCACCAACAGCTATTACGCTTGCATTTTGATCATATGTACGGTAACTTTTGCTTTCTTCGTATTTATATGTGCCGCTCATTTTATATGCTTCTGTGTTGTGCGTATGGTAAATAAGTATTCGCGGCTCCTTGCCGCCAAGCTTAACTGTTTGAGGGGTTTTAGGCGTGAGCACCTCTATGCGGACCTTTTCGCCTACACCTTCATCAACCTCAACGCGTATGCTTACAGGCGATAAGGGTACACCTTCTGAATACGGCACCCCATAAACAGCGGGAAGCCCCATAAAAAGCAGCCGCCTTGCTGCAGAGCCGGAGCTTATGAGCAAAACCGCGCCAAGGCATGCGAGAATACCGCCTGCAGCAAGCAAGCGCATATGAAGTACTAGAAGGCGCTTCCTGTTACGGCTGCTATTATTTGCTGGCTTTCTTGTTTTACTTTTATACTTTGTCCGTGTCCCGTCCATACAGTAGAGTATGCTATTTATAAGTTCACTATGACGGGTTAAAACACCTAAGCCATGAGTTCCTCAACCTTTGAAAAATACGGTCTGTGCAGCGCAAGGTTCACGCCTTGTGCAAGTATGCCTGCCATGTCTGAGACAATCGTATCAATTTCCTTTGGCGTTACAATCATTGGGCCGAAATGTTCGCTTATTACCTGCTCTGCAAGGCGTAGCATTCTGTCTTCTTCTTTGTGCATGCCTGTTTCATTTGCAATTAAGCTTATTGTATCTTGAGAAATGGTAGTTGCAAGCACAACTGTCGGTACGCCAATAGCAACAACAGGCACTCCGAGCGTATCCTTTGATATACCGCCTCTGCCTATGTTGCCTACGCCCGAACCAGGGTGAATGCCTGTATCAGTGAGCTGAATTGTTGTGCTTATTCGGCCTGCACGGCGCGATGCGAGCGCATCTACTGCAATAACTGCAGCAGGTTTCACACGCTCTACTAATCCGCGTAAGATTTCCTCTGTTTCAACGCCTGTTGTCCCCATAACCCCGGGAGCTACTGCAGCAACAGGGCGCATGGGTTCGCCTATAATGTCGGGCAAATGTTCGGTTATATGCCTTGTTACAAATGTCTTTTCAACAACTCTCGGCCCTAAGGCATCAGGTGTTATATAGCGGTTGCCCAAGCCTACAACAAGCACACCACCCTGAGCTACGTCTTCTGGCAGGAGCCTTTCAAGCTCTTGTGAAAGAATCTCCGCAACTTGTTTGAACATTGCGGAATTGCGCTCTGTTAGCCGCGGTGCATCTATTGTAATGTATTTTCCCATTGGCTTGCCTAAAGTGTTTGCTGCGCTTATGCTTTCGATTTCTATTCGTGAAACTTCTATATCATCATGCTTTTCTTCCTGCTCGGTTACTCCGGGAAGGTCTGGGTTAATTTCGCGCGCCTCACGCGCAAGGTCTGTGTATATATTGCTCTGCATACTGTACTCCTAAAAAAACTAATACCCCGCACATTTATGGCCGGGGTATTAGTTTTGCCGTTTAATAAAGTTTTATGTAGCTTTAGTTGCCTCCCTTCCCAAGGTAGGCTTGTTTAACCTTTTCATTGTTTAGAAGCTCATGCCCTGAGCCTGTCATTATTATTGAACCAGTTTCAAGCACATAACCGCGGTTTGCGATCTTTAGTGCAGCGTTAGCATTCTGCTCAATTAAAAGCACAGTAACGCCTTCTTCATTTATGCGCCGTATAATCTCAAAAATGCCCTTTACTACAAGCGGTGCAAGCCCAAGTGAGGGTTCATCCATCATAATGAGCTTAGGCCTTGCCATAAGCGCTCTGCCAACTGAGAGCATTTGCTGCTCACCGCCTGAGAGCGTGCCTGCCATTTGCCAATTTCGTTCTTCCAAACGGGGGAAGAGCGAATATACATGGTTAATATCCGCCTCTATTCCATCTGCATCTTCGCGCAGGTAGGCACCTATTCTTAAGTTTTCAAGCACAGTTAGGTTTGGGAAAACCCGCCTGCCTTCAGGCACAAGCGTAACCCCTCTGCCTACTATCTTTTGGGTTTCAATGTCTGAAATAGGCTCATTGGAGTATTCCACGCTGCCGCCGCTTTTTTGCACAAGCCCCATTATAGCGCGTAAAGTTGTGGATTTACCAGCGCCGTTTGCGCCTATGAGTGTAACTATTTCACCTTCATCAACTGAAAACGAAATGCCTTTAAGCGCTTCAATTCCTCCGTAGGATACTTTTAAGTCAGTTACATTGAGCAGGCTCATTCTTCATCCACCCCCAAGTATGCGGCTATGACATCAGGGTTATCCTGTACATTTTTGGGCGTGCCCTCTGCTATTGTCTTGCCATAATCAAGCACATAAATTCTATCTGAAATATCCATAACTATCTGCATATGGTGTTCAATAAGGAGAATAGTCAGGCCAAGGTCCTTCCTAAGCTCTGCGACAAACTGCGTAAGGTCCTCAGTTTCTTTTGGGTTCATGCCTGCTGCAGGTTCATCCAAAAGCAAAAGCCTTGGCTGTGTTGCAAGCGCACGTGCAATTTCAAGCCTGCGCTGAAGGCCATAAGGGAGGCTTGTTGCCATTTCGTTAGCAGAATCAACAAGCCCGACTCGCTCCAAAAGCTCAAATGAGCGGCGACGCATTTCGCGCTCGCTCTTGTAATAGTAAGGCCAATGCGCCATTGCGCTGAAAAACCCATTTTTAAGGCGTACATGGTTTGCAAGCAGCACATTGTCTAATACGCTTTGTTCTTTAAAAAGCCGGATATTCTGGAATGTGCGCGCTACGCCCATAGCAGCAATTAAATCAGGGCGCTTGCCTGTAATATCATGTTTTTCGCCATTGCCGCAATCTAAAAACACTCTGCCTTCTGTTGGCCTGTATACTCCTGTAATCATGTTGAATGCAGTAGTTTTGCCTGCGCCATTAGGGCCTATGATTGCTACAATTTCGTTTTCTTCAACATGTATGTTCAGGTTGTCAACAGCAAGTACGCCGCCAAAGCGCATTACGCCTTTTTCCGTAGATAATACGCTCATTTTGCAGCGCCTCCCTTCTTAAAAAGCGCTAAGACGCGTTTTGGCAAAGCGCTAAGTGAGTTAAGCAGCCAATCAAAAGAAAACTCCCTGCCTCCGAAAAGGCCGCGCCTGTAAAAGAGTATAACAAGCATAAGAAGCACGCTAAAGACTACCATGCGCAAGCCTGCTATTGCAGGGATACGCACAAAGCCGAGGCTGAAGCCTCCATCAAGCCACCTGAGCCACTCTTTTGCAATAGTTATAAGGAACGCGCCCACAATTGAGCCTGTAATGCTCCCCATGCCTCCAAGCACAACAATAAGCAGTATATCGTATGTAAGTATAAACCTGAAGAAAATCGGGGTGATTGCACCTACAACGCTTGCCATAAGGCCGCCGCCTACACCTGCTATAAACCCCGAAATTACAAACGAGAGCATTTTATGGCGGAAAAGAGAGATGCCCATGCTTTCTGCTGCAACCTCATCATCGCGTATAGACTTAAACGCGCGGCCATAGCTTGTTTTCATAAGCCGCAGCATAAAGACTGCAAAGAATGCAGTTACGCCAAATGTCCACCACATGTTTGCAATTGGCGGAATGCTCTTTATGCCTGTTGAGCCATTAGTGAGGTTTTGCATATTAGTAAAGATTACACGGATAATTTCTGAAAACCCGAGTGTTGCAATAGCAAGGTAATCGCCCTTTAGCCTTAACACAGGGAAGCCTATTAAAAATGCAATAAAGGCTGTTAAAAATCCAGCAGTTAAAAGTGCGCCTAAAAACCCAATGTTCCCGCCCCAGTGGACATCCTTAAGCCAAGGGACCATAGGTTCGAGGTAAAAGATCTTTTCTTTAATGTCAACAGGAAGTATTAAAAGCGCTGTTGTATATGCGCCTACAGCCATAAAACCCGCTGTTCCCAACGAAAACTGCCCTGTAAACCCGTTTATGAGGTTCATGGAAAGCGTTAAAACTGCGTAAACAGCGCAGAGGTTTAAAACGCGCACTCCGTAGCTGCCCATAAGTATGCCTTCGTTTGAAAAATATAGGAATAATAGCAAGGCAGTAATAGAAATACAGCTTAGAAGCAGATTTCTGCGCTTTTTGGGCGTTAGGCTAGCAGCAAACCCTTTTATTTGTCTATTTTCCATTGCAGCTACCCCCTTTAAACCTTATCCGTAATCTTTTCGCCGAAAAGACCGGTAGGGAGGAAGAGCAGTATGAGTATGAGCGCTATAAACGCAAACGCGTCTTTATACCCTGAAAGCGTAGGTACTATATAAACAATCATAATTTCCATCATTCCAAGCACAAGGCCGCCAACAACAGCGCCCCGTATGTTGCCTATGCCGCCTATTACTGCAGCAATAAAGCATTTTAGCCCTGGCATTACGCCTACATAGGGCTGAATCTGCGGGTATTTCTGCCCCCACATTATTGCGCCTACTGCTGCAAGCAAAGAGCCTAAAGCAAAGGTTGTAGCGATAGTGCGGTTTATGTTTACCCCCATAAGTTTTGCTGTTTCAAAATCTTTAGAAACAGCGCGCATAGCCATTCCGGCTTTTGTTTTATCAACAAGTACCATAAGTGCGAGCACAAGAAGAAGCATTAATACAGGCGTTACGAACGAAAGCTGCTGAATGTTGATGCCGCCGATTACGATATTATCCTGAAGTGTGCCTATTTTCGGGAACTGCCGCGGCACGCCTGTGAATACGACAGTTGCGAGGTTTTCTAAGAGGTAGCTAACGCCGATTGAGGATATAAGAAGCGAAATTCGAGGTGCTGAGCGTATTGGCGCATATGCAGCCTTTTCAATTAGAACCCCGAGCAGCACAGTCGCAAGAAGCACAAGTAAGATTGCGATATACCAGGGTATATAGAATACGGTTATCGCAAAAAAGGAAAAATACATAGCCATCATAAAAATATCGCCATGTGCGAAGTTTATAAGGCGTAATATGCCGTATACCATTGTATAGCCTATAGCCACAAGTGCATAAAGGCTCCCTATCGTCAGGCCGTTTGCGAAGTTTTGCCAGAATAGTGCCATAGTATCACCCTAACTGTTAGTATTAGTTTTTAAGCTTTAAGCATACATAGTGCGGGCGGCTAAGGTTGCCGCCCGCACCTTAAGTTTAAATTAAGATTTTGTTAGTCAACAACAACTGTTGTTACATACTTAAAGGCGCCGCCTTCAACAGTTTTAATAATTGCCTGGTTCTTAATAGCGTCTCCGTTTTCGTCAAAAGTGCAGCGGCCTGTAACGCCTACAATGTCAAGCTCTGTAAGCGCCTTTTGGAGAGCTACCCCATCAGTTGAGCCTGCTTTTTCAATTGCTGCAATAGCTGCCATGTATGCGTCGTAGCCGAGCGCTGTAACTGCGCCCTTTGGCTTGCCGCCAAACATTTTGTCGTATGCTTCAAGGAACTGCTTGCTCTCAGCTGTTGGCTCTGCGTCAGCGTCAAAGAAGGTTGTAAAGCGGCAGGCTTCTGTTGCTGCGCCGCCGACTTCGATCATAGCTTCGGTTTCCCAAGTGTCGCCGCCAAGGAAGAGCACATCGTTATAGCCCATCTGGCGTGCTTGGGCCATCATCAACCCTGCTTCTGTATAGCCCGAGGGTGCAAAGATTACGTCAGGCTTTGCTGCCATAACTGTAGTAATCTGCGCTGTAAAATCCTGGTCGCCTTTGTTGAACTTTGCTTCTGCAACGATATTGTCTTTGCCGTATGCTTCAACAAAGAAGTTACGAAGGCCAATTGCATATGTGTCAGAAACGTCAACAATTACGCCTGCCTTCATATAGCCGTTTTGCTTTGCGAAGTTCGCAAGCAAAGTGCCCTGGAAGTCGTCCAGGTAGCAGACACGGAAATAATAGTCGTTATCGAGTGTTACGAGCGGGTTTGTGCAGGAAGTGCCGATTGCGGGAACCTTGGCTGCTTCGAATGTCGGGCCTGCAGCAATGCATACTGACGAGCCCCAGCTCCCTACTACAACAGCGACCTTTTCTTCGTTAACAAGGCGCTCAGCTGCAGTAACAGCCTCAACGTCATCGGATTTGTTGTCCATCTCAACAAGGACAATCTTTCTGCCAAGCACTTCGCCCTTTAGGGAGTGAGCTACTTTGATGCCTTCAAGCTCCATTTGTCCTCCGGCAGCGTTAGCTCCGGTCAGGGGCTCGAAAATGCCAATCTTGATAACTTCGGCTTCCTTGGGTGCGCTCGTGCATGCTGAAGTAAGCGTTGCTACAAGAAATAAAGCAGCAAACAAAAAAACCATGGTCTTCTTCATGCAGGGTTTCCTCCTTTTTAATATCATGTTCTCGTAATATAGAATAAGCGGGTACAAATAAACCCTGCTGTTATTATACATATGCCTTTCTAATAATGCAACGGATTGTATATAAAATTGCATGATATATAAGGCTTGTACGCTTAGGCTCATAAAAAAAGGGGGGTGTTCCTCCCCCCAAATACTGCTGCTGGTTTAATTTCTTAAAGAAGAATGCAAATTAGGCCGTTGCACCCGTCGTTTACTATGCGCTGGAGCGTCTTTTGCAGTTTCTCCTGAACTGCATCCGGCATTCTGCCTGCTTTGCCAGACATGCTCTCGCGCACAAGGTCATAAAGAGGCTTGCCGAAAATATTGGTTTGCCATATAGCGGCAGGGTCGTTTTCAAATGTATCTGTCAAATAGTTGAGCAGAGCTTCGGATTGCTGAGCGCTGCCTACAATCGGGCTTACTTCTGTTTCCATATCAACGCGGAATAATTGCAGCCCGGATGCGGATGCGCGAAGCTTAACGCCGAATTTGCTGCCCTGCTGAATAAGCTCAGGTTCTTTAAGCTCCATCTCATCAATTGCAGGCGGAACCATGCCATAGCCAAGCGTTTGCGCAGATTCTAGAGCACCCGCAATGCGCCCGTATTCGCGTTTTACCTTTGCAAAATCTTTAAGCGCAGTTAAAAGCTCATAATCATCTGCGATTTCATAGCCGCTTGTTTCACTAAGAACAACGAAGAACAGCGCTTCATCTGCAACAAGGTTGAGCGTTATATTGCCTGTGCCTAAGTCAATCTGCTCAACAACAGCAGGGGAGAAGCCCTCAAGCTCCATTAGCGCATCATGCACCTTTTTATAATCGCGCATTCGCGAGAGCTTTGGCATGTTTTCCTCAATAGGTGCGAGCACCCGGTTCATTAACCAGTGCTCCCTGTCAAGCTCCATCATATACCCCGGGAGCCGTACATGTAAAAGCGCAAGCGGGAACTCCATAAGTACCTCGCTTAAAAGCTCAGTTAGAGAGGCTGCATTCATGTTCAAAGCATCAAGTGCTATTGCATTCACCCCATACTTTTCGCTAAGCTCGTTTTTTAGAGACTGCGCAATTGCGCCTTCAGGGTCTGTGCTGTTTACAACAATGATAAAGGGTTTCCCTGTTGCCTTAAGCTCGTTTATTACCCGATCCTCAGCTTCAAGATAGCTTTCACGCGGAATAGATGTGATGCTCCCGTCAGTAGTCATAACAACGCCGATTGTGGAATGGTCATTTATGACTTTGCGTGTTCCGAGTTCTGCTGCTTCTTCAAACGGAATTTCATAGTCGAACCATGGCGTGCGTACCATGCGCGGCACTTCAGCTTCCATATGCCCTATTGCGCCCGGTATCCAGTACCCTACGCAGTCAACAAGCCGCACATTGCAGTGCGCGTTGTCTCCAAGGTCAAGCCGGACTGCCTCGTTAGGAACGAATTTGGGCTGTGTCGTCATTATTGTTTTGCCTGTGCCGCTTTGGGGCAGCTCGTCTAAAACGCGAGTGCGCACATGCTCATTTTCTATGCGAGGCAGAATCAATTCATCCATAAAGCGCTTAATAAACGTTGACTTTCCTGTGCGCACAGGCCCGACTACGCCAATGTAAATGTCGCCCTGGGTGCGTTTTGCAATATCCTGATACAGCTCCATCCTATCCATACCTGGGCCTCCTTTTAATCATACGGTTGCTGAAACAATATATATGTTGAAAATGGACAAAACAGAATGAGTTTCTTGCATTATGTTCTTTGCAAAAAACAAACTGCCGCGCTATTAGAACATATGCGGCAGTTCGCGTCTTTAGATTAGTGATAGTAAAAAATAGGGTTATATTCTTCGAAGAATTGTATATGCCCAAATTGCAACAGACTCGCGGAGGCAGTTGTTGAGCGAAAGGTACCAAACATCAGGCGCGCTTATGCCAAATGCCTTTATCCCAAGCTTTTTTGCAGTGAGGCCTGCGCGGTAAACATGGAAGTCAGTTGTAACAAAGCCAAGTTTAAGGTCATCCCCAAGGCGGGTGCGCAGAATTTCATAGGAATAAATAAAGTTTTCACGGGTATTTGTTGAGGCGTCTTCAAGCAGAATGCGCGATGCATCTACACTTTTTTCCTTAAAATAGCGTGCCATTGCTTCTGCCTCGCTTATATACTCATCCTTGCCGCGGCCGCCTGAAAGCACAACTATTGTTGCCGGGTTTTTTGCAAGGTAATCAAGCGCTGTATCCATGCGTCTTTTAAGAACAAGCGTAGGGCGGTCGCCGCGAAGGCCAGCGCCAAGTACAATAATTGCATCAGCGCCCTGAGGCGGAGTTTTTGAGTATGCGGTATGGATGCGGATTGAGGTTGCGGCAAAGAGCAAAAAAATAAGCACATATGCATAATAAAACAATGCGCCAGGCAAAGTAATTGTTTTAAAGCTTTGGGGTAAAACAGGCATAAAGATGCCCAGAAGTAAAAGCGGCAGCCCTAAGATGCCGGGGAGCATTACACCCAGGTTAAGGTTGCTTAAGGGCATAATAATAAGCGTATCGAGCACCCCGAACGCGCCAAGAGCAAGTAAAATAAAGCGTAGCATACAGCTGCCCCTTTGTGCTGCGGTTTTATGCATAAAACTCCTTTAGCTGCGTCTTACTTATGTATCAGCCTAAATACTTGCTTATTGCTTCTGCCGCATATGCGAGCGGAACGCTTAAAAATGCCCAAAGAACGCTGTAAGGAAGGCAGATTTGCCCAAAAAGATTATAGCGGTGTTTAGAATAGTCCCACACATTCCATTTTAGCGCAACATTTACAATTGCCCCGCCAATGAACTCCACAGCCGTTATAAGCAGCGCCCCCAAAAGCGCTTTAAGCAAAATAAGCCCAGGCCCGATTGCCGAAAACACAATATAAAGAAGCAGAAACGCAAAGCCTCCGATTATTGCCATGCTCCAGTGGCTGCGCCCGCGCCAAATTAACTCAAGCGCAACATATGTTATGCCGCCTGCTGCAAATAGCTTAAAGTACATTTGCACCCTCCTTATTTGAGAGGATGCGTTTTTATGCGGGTTTCAATGCAGGCTGCCTTTTATTTTGTGTTCCCTCTGTTCAAAGCGCCAGGCATCTTCGCACATTTTTATTATACTATATTCCGCCTTCCAGCCAAGCAGCTCTTTTGCCTTTTTTGTATCTGCATAATAGGCTGCAAGGTCCCCCTGCCTGCGCTCTGTAATTTGGTAGGGGATGCTAAGGCCGCTTGCCTGTTCAAATGCATGCACAAGCTCAAGCACACTCGTGCCTTTGCCTGTACCTAAATTAATTGCTTCTGCACCTTTGTGTAAAAATGCATATTCAAGCGCTGCAAGGTGCCCCTTTGCAATATCAACAACATGAATATAGTCGCGTACCCCTGTGCCATCTGCTGTCGGATAATCGCCCCCGAAAATCTTCAGTTCACTTAGCCTGCCTGCAGCAACACCTGTTATATAGGGCATAATATTATTGGGTATGCCGCTTGGCTTTTCGCCGAGCAGCCCACTTGAATGTGCACCTATCGGGTTAAAGTAGCGCAGCATAACAGCGCTCCACATTGGGTTTGACTTAGATATATCTTCTAAAATTCGCTCAACCATGACCTTTGTGCTGCCATATGGGTTAACTGCATTTAGCGGGTATTCCTCAATATATGGCGAGGGGTTGTTAAGCCCGTAAACTGTTGCTGAAGATGAAAACACAATGTGCATACAGTTTGCCCTTTGCATTTCTTTGCAAAGGTTTATAGTCCCTAAAACATTAGTTTCGTAATAATCCAAAGGGTTGCGGACGGATTCTGCAACTGCCTTGAGCGCAGCAAAATGAATTACTGCATCAATGCGCTCAAAAGAAAATACATTTTCGAGCGCCTTTTCATCCCTAATGTCAGCATTATATATCTTAAAGTCTGAGTTTGAGATTTGCTTTACCCTGTTTAGCATTTCAGGCTCTGAATTTGTGTAATTATCTAAAACTGCAAGCCCATAGCCTGCATTAAGCAGTTCTAAGCATGTGTGGCTGCCTATATAGCCGGCGCCGCCTGTAACAAGTACTGTTTTTGGTTTCATAAGCTGCCCCTTTCTTAATGCAGGTATGTTGAGTGTACCCTTTAAGGCTTATTGAGGCAAGATATATAAAGGTTTTTAAACTTGCCGCTATATTTATTGAGGCGTATACTAAAAGAGGAAATTTTATCTAGGAGGCTGTAAATGAGCGAAACCTGTACTTTTGACTGTGCGCAATGTGTACAAGACTGCAATGAGCGCAAAAAGACTATGGAGGACTTCCGCGAAAAACCGCACGAAATGAGCAGCATCCGCTGTGTGATAGGCGTTGTAAGCGGCAAAGGCGGTGTTGGAAAGTCGCTGGTTACTTCACTTTTAGGTGTGCTTGCAAAGCGCAGCGGGCTTAGGGTGGGCATTTTAGATGCTGACATTACTGGCCCCTCAATCCCAAGAATATTTGGGCTTACAGAAAAGGCCGAAGGCTCGGAGCTTGGGCTATACCCGGTTGCATCAAAAACCGGCATACAGATAATGTCTATGAATGTTTTGCTCGAAGGCGACACAGACCCGGTAATTTGGCGCGGCCCGATAATTGCAGGTGCTGTTAAACAGTTTTGGACTGAGATTATTTGGGGCGAGCTTGATATATTGCTTATTGATATGCCGCCGGGCACAGGCGATGTGCCGCTTACAGTGTTTCAAACCATACCTGTTGACGGTGTTATTATAGTTACAACACCTCAGGAACTTGTAGGCATGGTTGTTGAAAAGGCTGTGCATATGGCGCAAACCATGCATGTGCCCATTTTAGGGCTTGTTGAAAACATGAGCTATGTAAAATGCCCGACCTGCTCAGAAGTAATAAACCTATTTGGCGAAAGCAGGCTTGAAGAGTTCGCTAAAAAGAATGGCATTGGGGCAACTGCAAAGCTGCCTGTAGAGCCGGAACTTGCAGCAAAATGCGATGCAGGCAAAATCGAAAGCTTTGAAGGGGCTTGGCTTACTAAGCTCTATGAAGCAGTTGAAAAAATCTGCTCAAACAAGGCTTAAATATATTTATTTCTCGAACTTAAGCAAGCAGATGCTCGTCATCTGCTTGCTTTTTTACTTCTATACATTTGTTGCTGCGCTCTTAAGCTACGCGTTTAGCATATCCAAAATTGCTTCTTTAGGTTTTACCCCAACAGATTTGTTTACTGCTTCCCCATTATTAAAGAGCACAAGCGTAGGAATGCTCATTACGCCAAATTGGGCTGCAAGCTGAGTTTGCTCATCAACATTTACTTTCCCGACTTTTAGCGTACCTGCCTTTTCTTTGGCAATTTCTTCTACAACAGGGCCTATCATTCTGCAAGGGCCGCACCAGCCTGCCCAAAAATCGACGAGTACTGGCAAGTTTGAGTTAAGCACTTCTGCTTCAAAATTCGAATTTGTAATTTCTATAACGGGCATAATCTTTAACCTCCGCATTATTCATAGCCTTAGTATAACCTTTTATGCTTCATGCTACAGTGATGATGTCACATTATAAAACTATTCTTAAAGAGCAAGGCTATTAAGCTTTTTTTCGCAAATAAGCTGTATCTTGCCGCGGGCAAGCTTAACCATACCTTCTTCTTGAAAGTATTTAAGCATTCTTGTAACAACTTCCCGCGCTGTGCCAAGGTGGTTTGCAATGCGCTCATGAGTTAGAGCAAGCGTTTCTGAGCCTTCGACTGTGCTTTCTTCAAGCAGAAAAGCGGCAAGGCGCGAATCAAAACGCTTGAAAAGAATCTGCTCCATAAGCCACATTACTTCAGTAAAGCGCGCAGCCATAAGCTCGCTTGTATAATTGGCGACAACTGGCGAACCCTCCATTAGGTGTTGAAATGTAGCAACCGGCAGCACCCAAAACCTGCTTTCGCGTTCTGCTTCTACCCAAACATCGAATTGAAGGCTTGAAATTAAGCAGGAGGCGGAAAAAAGGCAGATATCGCGCTCAAACAGGCGATATAGCGTAATTTCTTTACCTTCATCAGAAACTATGTAGGTGCGCAGCTGCCCTGATTCCATTAAAAACAAGCCAACACAATCTGCGCTGCCGTTCATTAGCACTGTGCCCTTTCCTGCTGTTCGCGGCGTAGCTTCTAAAAGCAGCTTAGAGCGCTCCGAGTCATTAAGCGCATGCCAAATCGGAAAGAGCGTCTCAAGCCCCTTCATAGGCTTTTTCATTACACTCTCCTTAAAGGTATAGGATATATATATTGTAACATGCGCCAAACAGGTATAACAACAACTGAGAAATAAGCGCCTTTATTTAATATGGGGTTTTACTTAAGAATAGACTTTATTAGCGCAGTGAACAGCAGCCATTGCATTTCTGCCGTAAAAGTCAGCGCCTATTTTTTTTGCAAATTCTTCTGTAAGCACTGCACCTCCAACCATAATTTTGCATTCCGGCACGCATTTGTTAAGCTGTGCAATTGTAGCCTCCATACTTGGGACTGTTGTTGTCATAAGCGCGCTTAGGCCTGCAAGCTTTGCGCCGTTAGAAACAACCGCATCTACAACTGCATCTTTAGGGACATCCCTGCCAAGGTCGATTACGCGAAAACAGTAGTTTTCAAGGAGCGCCTTTACAATGTTCTTCCCTATATCATGCACATCTCCTTCAACAGTTGCGAGAACTATGCAGCCTTTATCTGCGTTCTCGGTTTTATCCAAGCGCTGGCGCACAGCTTCAAAAGCTGCTTTTGCAGCCTCTGCACTTAAAAGCAGCTGGGGCAAGAAGCGCTTGCCTGCTTCGTATTCATTGCCGATTTCATTAAGCGCAGGCATAAGCATGTTTTCAATAATATTAAGCGGCGTATCTATTTCAAGTGCACGGCCTGCAGCTTCTGCTGATTGCGCTTTAAGGCCATGCTTAATTGCGTAGCAAAGCGCCTCTTTGGGTGCCTGGTTTTCTACTGGCCTTTCTAAAGGCTTAGCTATTTCTCCTCCGTAATGCTTTATGTACTGCGCACACTTAGGGTCGTAGCCAAGGAGCAAAGAACTGCTCCTGTAAGAATCAAGCATTGTTTGAGAATATGGGTTTATAAGCGCAGCATCAAGCCCTGCACCAAGAGCGAGCGAAAAAAAGGCTGCATTAAGAAGCTCTCTGTTTGGTAGCCCAAACGAAATGTTTGAAACCCCGAGGATTGTCTTTACCCCAAGCTCTTGCTTTAAAAGCTTTAAAGCTTCAAGAGTAACAAGCGCATTATTATCCTCTGCGCTTTCTGCCATTGTAAGCGTGTCGAATAGAAGGTCTTCTTTTTGAATGCCGAATTGGCGCGCAGTTTCAACAATGCGCTTTGCAATTTCGAGGCGACCTTCTGCAGTTTTTGGGATTCCGTTCTCATCAAGAGTAAGTGCAACTACAAGCCCACCGTATTTTTTAACAAGCGGGAAGATTTGGCTCATACTTTCCTTTTTGCCGCTAACAGAGTTTATGATAGGCTTCCCATTATACTCGCGCATGCTAAGTTCAAATGCAGCAGGGTTTGCACTATCAAGCTGCAAAGGAAGCTCACAAATGCTTTGAATGTTTTTAACTGTATCTAAAAGCACTTTTGGCTCGTCAAGCCCTGGAAGCCCTACGTTTACATCAAGCACATGTACGCCAAGTGCCTGCTGGCCAAGCGCCTCTTTTAAAATGTAGTCAACCTTGCCTTCTAAAAGCGCCTGCTTTAAGGCGGGTTTGCCTGTTGGGTTAATGCGTTCACCTATAAGCACAGGCGCTTTATCAAAATATACTGCGCACATACCGCTTGAGGCAACTGTAAGTGCCCGCTTTTCCGGAATTTTTGGGGAAAGCCCGCTGCAGGCATTTACAAGCGCTTGAATGTGCCGAGGTGTAGTCCCGCAGCAGCCGCCTAAAAGCTGTGCGCCGCCTTCTGCTGCCTCTAACATAAGCTTTGCGAATTCTTTTGGCGAAAGTTTATATACTGTATTGCCGTTTTCAAATTCCGGCAGACCTGCGTTCGGGTTTAATATGAGCGGGAGCGATGAAAGTTTTCGGAGCTTCTTTAGCACAGGCAGCATTTCTAAAGGGCCTAGGCCGCAGTTTAAGCCAAGCGCTTCAACCCCTAACCCTTCAAGGAGCGAAACAACAGCTGCAAGTTCCCCGCCTGTTATGAGCCGTTCGTTTTGGTCTAATGTAACAGTTGCGCATATAGGCAGGCTAGAGCGCTCTTTTGCAGCAAGTACTGCTGCCTTAAGCTCGTAAGTGTCGGACATAGTTTCAATAAGCACAAGGTCAGCGCCGGCTTTTGCACCTGCATCAATAGCTTCGCCAAAGAGTGAAACTGCTTTTTCAAACTTTAGGTCTCCAAGCGGCTCAAGGAGCTTCCCTGTAGGGCCTATATCAAAAGCTACAAATTTGTGTGCAGAGCCTTTGCTCGCGCGAATTGCTTCTTTTGCTAAGTCAACTGCCTTTTTTGAAATTTCGCTTACAGAATAACCGCTTCCTTCAAGTTTGTGTCTGTTTGTGCCGAAAGTATTTGTTTTAAGTATGTTGCACCCGGCATTTAAATAAGCTTCATGTACAGCACGCACAACCTCAGGCTTTTTAATGCAATAACAATCTGGAATTTCACCTGGGTTAAGCCCCTCTGCCTGGAGCATTGTGCCCATTGCACCATCAAAAAAAAGCATAGAGTTTAATAGCAATTTACGAAAGTCCATTGTCTTCTCCTAAGTTAAGTTGTTCGTTGCATATTGACTTTAGTTTATCTGTTTCAGCCTTTTTATAGGGGCAGGTTTCGTGAAGTGTGCAGCAGCTGCAGGCATTCTTGTTAGTTTCAATCTCTGAATTTGAAATACCGATTAAAGCTGTTATGGATTTTAGGGGGATGAGCATTGACTTCTCTGTGCAGGAAAGGCCGATTGTTTTTGGCGCATCTAAAACCCTAAGCAACATTTTTTGGTATGAAAGCGAAAAGTCAGCGTACCCGGGCGAAAAACGCATGTGAAGGCATAGCCCTCTTTTTGCGTATATCTCCTTAAGCTCAGCTTGGGCAGCATCAACAGAACTTTCAAGAAGTGATGCAGCGCATGCGTGGAGCACTAGGCAAGCAGGCATATCTGTTTTTGAATATGCCTTAATGAGGGTGTCTACTTTTGTACCGAGAGTTGCAGCGAATAGTAGCGCGTGCGTGCAGTTCTTTAGGTGTTTTGCAAGCGCGCTGCTTTTTAGCGAGGCTCCGTTTAGCTCTATGCTGTTTTTTGAAACTGTAATTGGGAACTCGCGCAGGGTATACTTAAAGCACGCAGCATTTTCAAGCGCAGGTATGCATGCGTTTAATATTGCCTCAGTCTCGTTATCGGCTGCTTCACTAAAGCCAAGATACCTTAGCGCTTCGTCCCTGTTTACCCGCATAGCCTTGCCTGCTTTATTATAAAACTTATGTTTTGCATAATAGTTTGTGCTATTTCAGGCTTGTTCATAGTGTAAATATGTATGCCGTGCACTCCGTTTGCAATTAAGTCGATAATTTGCTCTGTTGCATATGCTATACCTGCCTGCTCCATTGCCTTATGGTCGTCTCCGAATTTATCAAGTATGCTTAAAAAGCGCTGAGGGAGCGAAGTGCCGCTAAGCTGAATAATCCTTGCAATTTGCTTTTTGTTTGTTACAGGCATAATCCCGGCTAGCACAGGTATATTTATTCCAATGTCACGAATTTTGTATAAAAACCGATAAAGAATATTATTATCAAAGAACATTTGGGTTGTAAGGAAGTCGCACCCTGCATCTGCTTTTTCTTTTAAATGCAGCAAATCCTCCTGCTGGCTCGCGCTTGAAACATGGCCTTCAGGGTAACACGCAGCACCGATAGAAAAACCCCCGTGAGTTCTTATAACATCTACAAGCTCACTTGCATATTTGAAGTGGCTGTTTCCGGATAATGTATAACCTTCGGGAATATCCCCCCTAAGCGCAAGTATATTCTTTATGCCTGCCTCTTTAAGGCGTGAAATAAGCCCAAGCACATCTTCACGCGAACAGCAGACACAAGTTAGGTGCGCAAGTGCAACTGAGCTGCTTTGCTTAATGCACTCTGCCATAGCTAACGTATTTTTTGAGTTGCTGCCGCTTGCGCCGCAAGTAACGCTTATAAAATCAGGGTCTAAAGCTGCAGTTGCCCCAACAAGCGCTTCTGCGCGCTCCATGTTCCATTCATCTTTAGGCGGAAACAGTTCGCATGATATAGTAACCCTGTTGTCTTTTAGCATATCCTTTATATACATTACGCTAGTCCTTTCCATTTACCTCTGCTATAAAAAAAGCCCTGCCTCGCGTTGCGAGACAGGGCGTAACCTGTTTTGCCGTTATTAAAGCGGCATTCGCAACACCAAAAACAGTGTGGGACGCATCATCCCACACATGGGCATCATCATTGTTTTATTTTGGGGCTGCTTCATGGCCGCTATCCTCTTCGTTCTTTTAAAGCATAATAATGCATAGCGCAATAATTGTCAAGCCGCAAGAGAAGGACCCTTTTAAGCAGAGTAAAAGATGGAAATACTGCATAAAGCGCTTGAGTTAAAGGGTGAAGATGCGCTATTCTAAATATATTCTTAAAACAGAGCTAGCTTTGGGAGGCGAAAATGAAACAAAAAAAGATGGGTATTCTCGGCGCAGGCAACATCGCTGTAAAGATGGCAAACACTATAGGGCAAATGGAGAATGTTGCTCCATATGCAATAGCTTCGCGTGAACTTAGCAAAGCTGAGGCGTTTAAAGCTGCGCATGGGTTTGAAAAAGCTTACGGCTCTTACAAGGAACTTTGGAGTGACCCGGAGGTTGATTTTATTTATATTGCAACCCCTCACTCACACCATGCGGAGCAGGCAAAATGCTGTATCTTGGCAGGCAAGCCTGTACTTTGCGAAAAGGCGTTTACAAAAACTAGCCAGGAGGCAAAGGAAGTACTTGCGCTTGCTGCTGAGCGCAAAGTGCTTATTGCTGAAGCATTTTGGCCGCGCTATATGCCTATGGCGCAAACCCTTAAAGAGTTTGTAAAAAGCGGTAAAATAGGCAGAGTAATATCCCTTAGCGCAAATCTAGGCTACAATGTGTTCCATGTGCCGCGCGTTAACGACCCTGCGCTTGCAGGCGGCAGCCTGTTAGATGTAGGCGTCTACACACTCAACTTTGCTTCAATGCTTTTTGGCGATGACATTAAAAAGGTCACATCCTCATGTGTAATGAGCGAGTCGGGTGTGGACATGCAAAATTCGCTTGTTTTAGAGTATTCAGACGGCAGAACTGCAACTTTGCACAGCAGTGTTATATCAATAACCGACCGTATGGGCGTACTTTATGGCGAAACGGGTTTTGCGATAGTGGATAATGTAAACAACTTCGAATCGCTCCGCGTTTTTGACAAGGACTATAACCTTATAGAGCAAAATGATAGGCCGCCGCAAATTACGGGCTTTGAATATGAGGTGCTCGCAATGCTCGAGGCAATGGAAAACGGTTGGCTTGAATGCCCTAAGATGCCGCATAGCCAAACTATAAGAATTATGGAGCTTATGGATACTATTCGGCACAGCTGGAACATGTACTACCCAGGAGAAAAGCCCTGAAAGTTAAGACCAAATAGGTTAAAAAAGCCGGGTACAGCCCGGCTTTTAGTCGCTTGTTAAATGCAACTAAACAGTCAGCTTTTAGCTTCAGGATACTCGTTGCACAAGAGTCTGTAAGGGGGCTCATCTTCTTCAATTGTTGAGTATCGCCCAACTGGGGAATGGAAGCGGTTGTCGTTTACATCATCGTTACACATGGAAACCTCCCCTAAAAGCACTGGCCCATGCCCCTCTTCCACCGAAAAGTCATGGTACAAATAGGGGGGGATGGTAATGCTTTCGCCAGGGGTTAAGCGTACCTGCGTGCCAGCAGGCACATAGTATGTGCGCCCGTCCTGCTCAACTGCCACATCAGTATCTAAAAAGCCCGCTTCATCAGGTGTTGAGTTGTATACGCGAATTAAGATATTGCCGCCTGCCCGGTTAATTATATCCTCCATCTTTGCCCAATGAAAATGCATGGGCGCATACTGACCTTCCTCAAGGTATAAAAGCTTCTCAGCATAGCTTTTGGGGTAGCGTACCTTGTCTTTCGGGTTTCCGTTGCGTAAGGTTATAAGTGAAAACCCAATTTTCGAAAATTCGCCAAGGCCATAGTCTGTAATATCCCAGCCAAGCATATTAGAGCGGATTTCATCGTATTCTTCGTTTTTATCTCTCCACTCTTCGGGTGTAAAGCTGCAAAAGGGCGGCAGCGAAAACCTGTGGGAAAGCGCCATTGCTTCCATATTTCGAATTGCTTTGTTAATTTCTGAGCGTTTCAAACTTATATCCTCCTGTTGCTGAGTATGCAAAAACAAAAGTGCTGAGCTGACCTAAGGCGATTTTTTTAGAGTATAGCCTTAAAATGCAGCTTTGTAAACAGCGCCTATTTTGCTTAACTGCAGTCGGGTTTTAAGCGCGTAGGGTATTAAGCTTTGGTGGACAATGCAAAAGCTTATGAATATAATTAGCTTAGCGCGCACGCGTGCAACTTTGGTGGCTTTTACATTTGAGACAAGCAGTTTTAAGGTGAGTTTATGGGAAGTATTAGCGCGGACAGCTTTGAAGCCTTTTGTGCAGCTTTAGAAGAAACGCCTGTATCGCTTGAATTCTGCGAGCGGTTTGATGAAAAGAGCAATATCTGGAACCTTTCACGCCATAAGCATTCCTATGTTGAGCTTCTATATTTTCTATACGGCGGCGTTGAGGTAACTGCGCAGGAACGCTCAATGGAAGCATCATTTTATGATGTGGTCGTTTATCCCCGTGATACCTATCATGCTGAAAACCTGCAATATGGTAAACATAATGAAGTTATATGTCTCTGGGTTGATATGGGTGAGCTTGCTTTGCCCGGAGTTGTTCACATTCAAGATAATAATGCAGAGCTTAAATGGTTACTTGAACAAATTCATAGCGAGCACAAAAGCAGCTGCTCCTGCCTATATCTTATAGAATGCTATATAAAAGCGGCAATGTTGGTTATCGCCAGGAAATATATGCATGAAAAGTCACCTCAGGATTCAATTAACCGTGTGATACTATATATGCGCGATCACATGGGCAGCGAAATTACTGTTGAAGAAATGGCGAGGATGATTTATGTAAGCAAATCATACCTAAGCCGAATGTTTAAAAAACGCACCGGAAAATCATTAATACAATATCTGCGTGACCTCCGTCTTCAGTCCGCAAAGGCAATGCTGATTTCAACGGATGAAAGTATTGAGGATATTGCATATAGAACGGGCTTTAATTCTCCTAAATATTTTTGCAATACTTTTCGCAAACATGTGGGAGTACCCCCAAGGGATTTCAGGCAGCAAGAGCGCTATTGGGGAAAAGAGCAGATGGACTAATAAATTCTAACCCGATACAACTCTAAAAAAAGCACATTCAAATTAGCGTTAATTTCTCATTCTTCACAAAAGCTGCTTTTCGTTTGTCATCCTGCCTATTTTAGAGTACTGCTTTAAGTTACATGCAAGCGCCTGTACACTTTTCACTGAGGGTGAGGCAAATTTTGCAGTTAGGTTCACGATTGTGTACCTTTAGTGCGATGTCATGAGTTTACCTTTACCACTAATTATAATAGAATAGTAGTAGAAAGCAGGCTTCTAAACTAATAAACGAACTCCGACATGGAATATAGCAGGTATAAATAAATGAAAAATTCAGATGCATCAGTAAATAGAATAAGCTCGCTTTTGCAAAGCGAAAGAATAAGCGGTTTAAGGGCAAAGCTCTTTGATGAGGAGCGCTATACTTCAATTGAGCAGGCGCACATAGTAACAGAAGTTTATAAGCAAAATCCCGGGTTGCCTGTAAACAAACTTAGGGCAAAGGCGCTAAAAGCTGCGCTTTTGGGTATGGAAATCCGCATAGATCCGGGCGAGCTTATTGTTGGCAACAGAACTGCGGGTATACGCGGCGGTGTAATATTCCCAGAATCCGGTTTAAGCTGGGTTGATAATGAAATCGATAACCTCAAGAGCCGTCCTCAGGATAAATTCAGTGTGCACCCTGAGGATATTGAGGAATTTAGAAAAGAAATTCTTCCCTTCTGGAAGGGGCGCACACTTGAAGATGTACTTGACGAGCGCATAGGGGATGAAATGCGCTCAATAGGAAAAGTCGCAAAAATCAACCAAACTGACCACGCCCAAGGCCATATTTGCCCAGATACAGAGTTATGGCTTAAAGAAGGCCCTAGCGGTATTTTAGAAAATGCTAAGGCATTTAAATCAAGGGCAAGCGGTGAACAGGTGTATTTCTACGAGGGCATTATACTTGCAATGGAGGGTGCGATTGCCTTCATGAACAGATATGCGGCGCTTGCGAGGAGCTTAAAAGATGCGCCCGGCTACAATGCTGAAGAAATGCAGGAAGTTGCACGCATTTGCACCAAGCTTGCAAGCGAGCCGCCCGAATCTTTCCATGAGGCGGTTCAGTCAGCCTGGTTCCTCTATGTGCTGCTGCACATGGAATCAAATGCATCGTCCTTTTCACCAGGGCGTATGGATCAGTTTTTATATCCATTCTACGAAAATGACAAAAAGGCGGGCAAGCTTAGCATAGAACAGGCGCATGAGCTCATACAATGCCTCTTTATTAAGTTTAACCATATTGTTTACTTAAGAAGTTCGAATAGCGCACGCTATTTCGCAGGGTTTCCCATTGGTTTTAATGTAGCAATCGGAGGTCAGAATGTTCAGGGTACAGATGCCGTAAATGAGCTTAGCTATATCTTTCTGCGCGCCCAGGAACACCTCTGTTTGCCGCAGCCGAACTTATCAGCAAGGGTGTATAAAGACTCGCCCGAGTACTTTCTGTTCAGGTGCAGCCAGGTTATAGGCAAGGGCAGCGGGATGCCCCAGCTCTTTAATGACGAGGCTGTTATACCTGCGCTTATTAACAGGGGCATAAGCAGAATAGACGCGCTTAACTACGCAATAGTGGGCTGTGTTGAACTTACCACAATGGGCAATAGCCTTGGCTGGAGCGATGCTGCAATGTTCAATATGGTTAAGGCGCTCGAGCTTGCGCTAAATGATGGCGTTTGCTTATTAAGCGGTAAACAGATGGGTGCAAAGACAGGCACTCTTGCAGATTTTAAAACCTATGAAGACGTAGAAGCTGCCTTAATGGCGCAGATTGACTTCTTTTTCAGCCGCATGATAAGCTGCTGCGAAATAGTAGAAAAAGCACATGCGGAACTGCTGCCCTCACCCTTGCTTTCTTCAGTCATTCAAGGCTGCATGGAAAAGGGGCTTGATGTTACTGCAGGAGGTGCGATTTATAATCTTTCCGGCATACAGGCTATTCAGTGCGCTAATATTGCAGACAGTCTATCTGCTCTAAAAGAGCTTGTGTTTGAACAAAAGCAGTTTTCGCCGCAGGCTGTGCATGCTGCGCTTGTAAATGACTTCAAGGGTGAAGAACTAATGCGCCTTGCGCTTTTAAACAAGGCGCCAAAGTACGGCAATGATGTGGAGTGGGTGGATAGTATTGCGAACAAATGGATTCGCATCTTCTCCGAGAAACTCGAAACCTATACTAATGTGCGCGGTGGGATTTACCATGCAGGGCTATATACTGTTTCCGCCCATGTGCCCATGGGGCAAAATGTAGGCGCAACGCCGGATGGTAGAAATAGCCGCGAACCCCTTGCAGATGGTGGCCTGTCTGCGGTTTACGGCAGAGATATGAAGGGGCCGACTGCCCTGCTAAAGTCAGTTTCTAAGATTAATTCAAGTTTCGGCAGCAATGGCACTCTTTTAAACATGAAGTTCCTGCCGGATTTATTTACGCATGAAAGCGGGCTTAAAAAGTTCGTCAGTTTAATTCGTGCATTTGTAGAACTAAAAATAATACATGTGCAGTTTAACGTGGTCCGCTTAGAGGATCTTTTAAATGCGCAGGAAAACCCTGAGCAGTATAGAAGCCTTACAATCAGGGTAGCGGGCTATACAGCCTACTTTACGGAGCTTGCGCTTGACCTTCAAAATGAAATTATTAAGCGCACAAGCTATACAGGCCTATGAATACAGCCAATATCTTTGACATTAAGCGTTTTGGCACAAATGATGGCAGCGGTATACGCACTGTAATATTTATTAAAGGCTGCCCTTTAAGCTGCCTTTGGTGTCATAACCCAGAAGGACAGTTTAAAGATAACCGGATTTGGTGTATAAACAATCTCTGTATAGGGTGCTCAAGCTGCATAGCCGCATGCAAAGTCAAAGCAATAACCCAGCTTGAAAAGGGCGTATGCGTAGACAAATCTTCCTGTACGCTTTGCGGCGCATGCATTAAGGCGTGCCCGACAGGTGCATTGCGCATTGACGGCGTAAAGATGAGCGTAGCAGAGGTCATGGCTGAAATTGAAAAAGACAGGGTCTTTTATGGCAGAGAGGGCGGCGTAACTTTGAGCGGCGGTGAGTGCACTGCCTCGCCTGCTTTTTCACTCGAACTGCTTGAAGAATGTAGAAAGGCGAGTATTCATACTGCTATTGAAACTTGTTTATACGCAAAACCCGAGGTCATAGCTGCTTTTATGGAAGCTACAGATTTGATTCTTGCTGATATTAAACTGCTTGACCCTGTGCTTCATAAAAAGATGACAGGAGTAGATAATGCGCTCATTCTTTCAAACTTCAAAATGCTCGCTAAAGGTGCAAAGCACCTCATAGTGAGAATACCTATGATCCCAGGCTATACTGCCTCAGCTTTGAACGTAGGCGAAATTGCGGAGTTTGTTGCAGCAGAAAACCCAAAGATTCCAATAGAGCTTCTTAATTACAACCCGCTTTGCGAAGGAAAGTATTATGCTTTAGGTAAAGATTATATAAAGTGTAAAGAGCCGTTTTCATACCAAGAGATGGAAGCCTTTGCATCAGCAGCTAAAGCGCACGGGCTAAATGTAAGTTTTGAAGGCATGAAGGAGCAATCATGAACACAATAGCCAAATTTTTAGAAGTTTCCAAGCAGGGCGGCAGCGTATATATGCACGATGTTAAAGCCGCGTTTAGTAAAATGGACGATAAAATAACCCTTGCGCTTCATTTGCTTAATGGCGGAGTAAGGGTGTTCGAGCTGCCACTGCCTATACCGCAAACCGAAGCTGAGGGCCGCTTCATACAGGATTATTTTTATGGGCGCGTATACAATATTATTTCAATGCTCGGCGGGGTAAAGATGGATGTATATTGCGGGAGCAAACCATTCTTTAAGGAGCTTGCACAGGGGCTTGAAAAGGTGTTTGGGGTGAATGTCGCGCGGCTAAAGCGTGAAGGCTATGCTAAATGCCTTAATGTTGCAGATAGGATGAACCTTGCCCTTGGTGAAGCGCAGTTTTGCTTTGAGCTCTTTTTGGGCGATGCAGATATTAAAGATCAAAGCGACCAAACTTTGGAGCTTGATATTGTTTCTGGCTTTAAAGAGGCGGCAAGCCGTGCAGCGCATGGGCGTTTCATAGGGATAGACATAGGCGGCACAGATATTAAGCTTGTAGGCGTTCATAATGGCAGGCTCAACCATATTAAAGAGTATGACTGGAACCCATCATCATTTAAAACAATAGATTGCATTACTTCTGTTGTACTTCTGCTTGCGCGTATGAGCAGGGCGCTCTTATGCCTGCCTTATGAGTTAAGCCAGAAGGCGAGGGAGCTTCGTGAACTTGTGCTCGACAAAAATGCCTCCTACGAGTCTATGTTCTTGAATGTGGAGCTTCTTGAAGCATTAGCAAGCGAGCTTATTGGTGTTGATGGCATTGGGGTGAGCTTCCCTGATGTTGTTGTCCGCGACAAAATTGTTGGTGGGGAAACGCACAAAACAAAGGGTGTGCGTGAGCATTCTAAAGATTATGAAAAGGAATTTAAAGCGCTTACAGCCCTTAACTGCAGCTTAAACGAATACTGCAGAGAAGGCGGCAAAGTGCATATAACAAATGACGGGCCAATGTCCGCATATACTGCTGCTGTTGAGCTTGCGCATTCTCACGAAGCTTCAACAATAAGGCTTGGGATGTTTGCGCATTCGCTTGGAACTGAGCTTGGCACAGGCTGGGTTAATGAGGAGGGCAAAGTGCCTGAGTATCCGCTTGAAGTGTACAATTGCATAATAGATTTGGGCAATGCGCCTGCGCGCAGCTATGAAGCTTTGGATGTGCGAAGCCTTAATAACTTCAACACAGGCCTTGCAGGTACGCTGCAGCGTTTTACCGGCCAAAGCGGCGCATTCCGCTTAGCTGAGGAATATTACAAAAAAACAGCCCCAAAAGCATATGAAGAACTTTTTGAAAAAGGCTTTATTACAAAAACCGGCGCACAAATGTTTGCCTCTGTTGAACCTGTGGATATGCGCAAGGCGTTTCTTGAACACCTTATGGAGCAGGCAGAGCAAGGAATGCCCGAAGCAATGGAGATTTTTAGCACAATAGGCAAATGCCTTGCAGCTACATGGCTTGAAACAGATGAGGTGCTAAAACCCAAGTGCAAAGCCCGCGTTTTGTTCGGCAGGTTCGTAAAGCGGCGCGCAGTCTTTCAGCTTATGAACGAAGGGGCAACAAAAGTTTTGCCAAACCTAACTCTTTTAGCAGCTGATGACAGCTTAGCTTTTACTAAGCTTATGGCGGAACTTAGAGACAGCAAAGAGTACACGGTCGCCCAGTTTGGCCAGGCCGTAGGCTCGGTTTATTTTGCAGCTTCAGTGCTTTAGCTCATGAAAAGTTGTGCTTGGCTTAAGTTTTAAAGTTGTATCTCACAGCCTGAAGAAAGGCGCATGAGGTTTTCGCCCATAATGTTTTTAAGCATATTAAAGGGGGCTTCACCTGTGCAATGGCCTGTATAATATAAAGCGCCAGTGTTTTTAAGGTATTCGCCCACTTTGCATATAAGCTCCTCTGGTTCACTTTGCAGAAGCGATGGGTTGAAAAGGTGAAAACCGCCAAAAACATAGTCTGCAGGTTTGCCCTTTATGGTTATAAAGCTATCAAGTATATTAACAATCCCCCTGTGGCTGCAGCCTGCAAAAAGGCATGTGCTTGTGCCTTCGTGTACTACAAGGTTTTGTTCATGCAGAAATTTGTCTTTTACAGTTGTGTTTTCGTGCTCCATAAACAAAGTCTTGTTTGCGCAAGAACAAAGCTTCTCGCCCTTAACATTTGAAAACACCTCAATGCCCTCTGCAATAAAGAACCGGTCTGCTGTTAAGATTATGCGCCTGTGCTCCTTCAGCTCATTATCAAGCCCTATATACTTTAAGCTCCCATTAGGGTGCATAGAATAATAATTGTTAAACGCTTTATGGTGTACGAAAACCTCCGCTTTTTTATTATGCTTTAAAAACTCGGCTAAGCCGCCGCCATGGTCATAATGCCCGTGCGAAATAATAACAAAGTCTATTTCTTCTATATTGATGCCAAGCTTTTGTGCGTTTTCAAGAAACAAGCCGCTTGCGCCTAAGTCGCATAAGAGCTTATACTTGCCTGTTTCTATATAAAGGCTCAAGCCATGCTCAGATAAAAAGCGGTTTGAAACTGCGGTGTTTTCAACTAATGTTTTTACTACCATAGAATACCTCCGGCCGCTTAACCTGCAGCTTTGACATTATTTATAAGCTTTTCGAGCTTTTCCCACATATTTTTAATTTCAGCTGCAGCAGGGCTTTTAGGAAACGATGTTATTGGCTTAAGGCTGTTTATGGATGTAATCACATTTTCATCAAAAGGGATTTCCCCAACAACAGGTATGCTTTCTGATGAGGCATATTCCTTTATTTGCTCGGACATTTCCTTATTAATATCAAATTTGTTTATGCAGACTGCTATTTGGATGTTGAAATGTCTACAAACCCCCACAACCCGCTTTAAATCCATAAAACCTGAAATTGTAGGTTCTGAGACTATGAGCGCAAGGTCTGCAGCAGTTATTGATGAAATTACAGGGCAGCCTATACCAGGGGAACCGTCAAGAATAATGAGCTCATCGCCTTTAGCTTCAGAACGTGCGTTTTTGCGAAGCTTTGTAATAAGCATGCCTGAGCCGTCACTGCCTGCTGCCATCTTTGCCCTAGAAAGCAGGCACTCGTCAGTTTTTGTCATGTAAATGTCTGCATCCTTTTGCGTGACAAGGGTAATTGCGCCTTGGGGGCAGGCAATGGCGCATGCGCCGCAGCCCTCGCAGCCTATTTCATCAACAATGTGGTTCTTCATAGCGTCAAACATACAAACAGAGTCGCAAATGCCGCAGCTTATGCAAAGCGCTTCGTTTACATGCGCCTTACTTAAGGCTGAGAAGTCTTCTCTATAAAGGTCATGCCCTTTGTAGTAGAGCGAAAGGTTTGGGGCATCAACATCACAATCCGAAATTATGGGGCAGCCGCTTAAATCTTTAAGTGCAGCTGCAATCATTGTTTTGCCTGTGCCTCCTTTACCGCTGATTATGACTAGTTCCATGCATACTCCTCCTTAAGCCTTTTTGCGATATTTTTAAATGCCGCATTATACTCGGGCAGCTCAAGCAAAAGCTTACCCTTGGAGTAAGTTATTGCAGCTTCTTTGCTAAAGGGGATAATGCCCACAATTTTAATCCCATTTTTTATGCAGTAGTCCGTAATCAGTTCATCCTCGCCTCTGCTTTTATTTATCAACGCTGCAAAGGGCAGCCCAACATGCTTAAGAAGCTCAACTGCAATATGCATATCATTAAGCCCGAACACAGTTGGTTCTGTAACAATAAGCGCTGCGTCTGCATGGCGGAGGGTTGTAACTGCATTGCATGAAGTGCCAGGGGCACAGTCAAGTATTGCATCTTGCTCTTGGCTAAGTTGTTTGAGCAGGTGCTTAATTACAGGCACTGCCATTGGTTCGCCAATGTTTAGCACACCTCTTGCAGTGAAGATTCCATGCCCAATGCCTTTTTCAACAACCCCGATTGCCCTTTTGGCAAAGGTTACTGCGCCTTCTTCACATACAAGGCCGCATGCACGGCAGCCATGGCAGAGCTCTTTAAAAAGCAGGATTTCCTTTTTTGTGCCTGCAAGCGCATTGAACTGGCATGCGCGCACACAATTATTGCAAAGGGTGCATAGCTCTGCGTCAAAGAGCGGATACTCAACAAGCGTTTCTTCTGAAGAAACAGACTCAGGCTTAAGGAATATAAAGCCGTTTGGCTCTTCTACATCGCAGTCAAAATAAGCGCAGTTTAATGTTAGCGCAAGGTTTACTGCAAGCGTTGTTTTGCCTGTGCCCCCTTTGCCGCTAAGAATACAAAGCTTCAATTATTCTAAGCCCCCTCTAAAGCCTTTTTTCATGCCTGCATGCGCCTCCCCTGCTTCGTCGATTGCAGCAAGCTTCCCATTTTTAAATAATTCAACTGCCTCGCATACCTTAACACTTGCTGTGCGGTATGCGCGTATACCTGCGCTTTTTAACACATTATAAGCGTTCGGGCCCAAATTGCCTGTTAAAACAGTTTCTACGCCTATATCAATAAGCTGCTGCGAAGCAGCAATGCCTGCGCCTCCGCTTGCGCTTTGCGCCTTGTTTTCTATAAATGTGTAGGTGCTATTTTTAGGGTTGTAAATTGCAAAATATTCGCACCTTCCAAAACGCGGGTCACTAAGTGCTGAGTCTGTGTTGCCTGTGCTTGAGATTGCTATCATTATTTTATTCCTCCTTTTCTGTTTCCCACCGTCTGCCTCTACGGCGGTGTCTTTGGCAGCTGCCGCAATGAGGTTGCATTCCGTCACAAAGGATATACTCACCTCCGCCTATAATAAGCGCCTTACCGTTTATAAGGGAATCTGCAAGCTTCCTTCTTGCTGTATCGTATATACCCTGCACTGTTGAGCGTGCAATGTTCATGCGTAAGGCGCATTCTTCCTGCGTTAGCCTTTCCATGTCAATTAGGCGAATAGTCTCGTATTCATCAACAGTCATGCTCACAGTGTGCAAAGTATCGGGGATTGCGCTTAGCGGCCCAAATTGGGCGCTTAAAGGGAGCGCGCAGACTCTCCTCCATTTTCTTGGTCGCGGCATACTTCCTCAACTTTCATGCAAAAGCAGCAGGAAACTTCCTGCAGCTTTGCAAATTCTACTATTGTTCCTCTAAGCTTTTGTTTACAGCTTCCAAGCTTGCTTCAAGCCGCTTTTTATGCTCTAAAAGCCATTGTTTGTCTGTTGCAGGCATAGGAG
This sequence comes from uncultured Oscillospiraceae bacterium, assembly GCA_964461335.1. GTDB lineage: Bacteria > Bacillota > Clostridia > Christensenellales > CAG-138 > JAKJBL01. Next base: position 5,069 of record CAYWTY010000006.1, on the reverse strand, counting down.
CATTCGCATAATTGTAAAACTCGCGGCTGCAGCCAAGCCCGCGGCGGCCAAAGCCTCTGCCATAGCCTGCGCCATAGCCGGGCATTGCGCCTTTGCATGCACCCAAGCCTCTCCCTGTTAATGGGCCAGAGCCCATGGGGCCTGTTCCGTCTCCTCTTGGCATTAAAAACACCTCCTTTAGTTTATGGCATATGCCATTAAGTATATGATAAGCCCATTACTGGCATATGTCAATAACTATTTTTATTGTTTATAAAACAAAAGCAAAAGTTGACTCCATATTTTTATAATGCTATATTTAAATACAAGGGTCAACCCGAAAGGAAGTGAATTTATGGACGGCAACCCTCGAGAACCTCTCAGTGTTCTCGATTCCCCGCGTAGAAGCACTAATCAACGGGCTAATGACTGTTACGGGCTGTTGTCCAGCGTTTATTCCGGCTAATGGACAAATCCGTTCATGCATGATGTTGCTGCCTGTTGAGGGCAGTTTTTTATTGCCGTTAAACAGCTTCACTGGGGGATACTTATAATAGAAAGGACTGATTCCAGTGAATAACAAGATTAAGAGCGAGATTGAAAAAAACACGCTTGGAATTGAAGAAAAACTGCGTCAATACTCAAAGTGGGACTCTGAGGCGCTCCTTGGCGAGCTTTCTACAGATGAAGAAGGCTTAACTGATGAAGAGGCTGAAGAAAGGCTAGATGAATACGGGAAGAATGTCATAACGCCTGGCAAAAGCAATACTGCACTCTACAGGCTTAAGGATGCGCTCATTAACCCCTTTAATATTGTGCTTATAGTAATTGCAATTTTAACATATATTACTGATGTCATTGCTTCTACTGAGCCTGACTATTCCACAGTAATGATTATTCTTGCGCTTGTATTCCTTGCAAGCCTTATTGCCTTTGTGCAGAGTCAGCGTTCTGATTCTGCAGTTGGCAAGCTCGCAAAAATGATTTCAAACAAGGCGGATGTCTGGCGCAGCAGCAAACTTATTGAAATTCCTTTAGATGAAGTTGTGCCAGGTGATATTGTGCGCCTTTCAGCAGGGGATATGGTGCCTGCGGATGTGCGGTTTTTAAGAACAAAGGATACTTTCGTAGCTCAGGCTGCAATTACGGGCGAATCAAACCCTATTGAAAAATTCTCTTCAACTTCAAACGGGGCTCATAATACACTTACTGATTTGGCGAATATAGGCTTCATGGGCTCAAACATAATAAGCGGGAGCGCGCTTGCAGTTGTTTTGGCAACAGGGGATGAAACCTATTTTGGCTCAATGGCAAAGTCGCTCTCAGGCGACAGAGCAAAGACAAGCTTTGAGCGGGGGGTTGACTCAATTAGCAAGCTCCTGCTTAGCATGATGTTTGTAATGGTTCCTGTGGTATTCCTAATAAATGTGCTTGCAAAGGGGAGCTGGCCTAGCGCTCTGCTTTTTTCAGTTAGCGTAGCTGTTGGCCTAACCCCTGAAATGCTGCCTGTTATAATGACATCCACCTTAGCAAAGGGCGCTGTGACAATGTCAAAGCATCAGGTAATTGTGCGTACGCTTGGAGCAATTCAAGTGTTTGGGGAAATGAATATCCTCTGTACGGATAAAACCGGAACCCTTACAGAAGACAAAATCGTGCTCGAAAAATATATGGATTTGCACGGAAACGATGATACGCGAATCCTTCGCCACGCATACTTAAACAGCGCCTTCCAAACAGGGCTTAAAAACCTTATAGACCTTGCTATTATAAACAGAGCAAAGCAATATGGGCTTAATGCAGCATTAGCAAATTACAGCAGAGTTGACGAAATCCCCTTCGACTTTGCACGCCGCAGGATGAGCGTTGTGCTCCTTGATAAAAACGGCAAAAGGCAGCTTATTACAAAAGGCGCAGTTGAGGAAATAATCGCAATCTCCTCTTTTCTTGAGGTTAATGGCAAGGTTATACCAATGGATGAAGAAGCTCGTAGAATTGCGCTTGCAACTTACGAAAAACACAATTCAGACGGCTTAAGGATGATTGCTGTTGCACAAAAGAACGAAGTTCCGGATGTTGGCACATTCGGGGTTTCGGATGAGCGCGATATGGTTTTAATAGGCTTTATAGGCTTGCTTGACCCACCGAAAGAAAGTGCTGCTGCAGCAATTTTAGCGCTTAAGGAACATGGGGTGCGTACAGTTGTTTTAACAGGGGATAGTGAGGGTGTAGCACGCAAGGTATGCACAAAGGTCGGAGTCAATGCCTCATATCTGCTTACAGGCAGGGATGTAGAGCGAATGGACGATGCAGAGCTTCTTAATGCTATAAAAACATGCGACCTTTTTGCAAAGCTTTCCCCTACACAGAAAGAGCGTGTTGTAAAGGCGTTTCAAACATCGGGCAATACAGTTGGCTATTTAGGCGACGGCATAAATGACGCTTTGCCCTTAAGGCAGGCGGATGTCGGAATCTCAGTTGACAGCGCAGTTGATATTGCAAAAGAAACCGCAGATATAATTCTTTTGAAAAAGGACCTTATGGTGCTTGAAGAAGGGGTTATTGAAGGCAGGAAAACGTTCGGCAACATAATTAAATACATAAAGATGGCAGCAAGCGGTAATTTCGGCAATATGATTGCTGTACTTGCAGCCTCAATCTTCCTCCCATTTCTGCCTATGCTCCCTGTTCAGATTTTGGCGCAGAACCTTTTGTATGATTTTTCTCAAATGGGCATACCTTTTGACAGCATTGACAGCGAATACATAAAAAAACCGCGCAAATGGGAGACAAAGTCAATAAAATCCTTCATGCTATATTTAGGGCCGCTTAGCTCGATATTTGACATACTTTGCTTTGGCGTTATGTGGTGGGCTATTGGCGCAAACACAATGGAGCTTTCTCCGTTGTTCCAATGCGGCTGGTTTGTTTTTGGCACAGTCTCGCAGGTGCTTGTTATTTATATGATACGCACTTCAAAGCTGCCCTTTATTCAGAGCATGCCCTCAATGGCGCTGTTTTTGCCAACACTCGCAGTTGCAGGCATTGCCTTATTTATCGGGTTTTCGGATTTTTCGTCTGTACTTGACTTGCAGCGCCTGCCTGTGCAGTTTGCCCCATGGCTCATTGCCATACTTTCTGCATATTTGATTTGCGTCCAGTTCATTAAAAAGCGCTATATGCTGCGCTACGGCGAGTGGATGTAATTCTTACAACTTCTGCTTATTTAAGCAGGGCGAGCTGCTCCATAGGCTCAGCCATAGCTCTGCCCTCAAGAAAAGCAAACATACAATGGGGGATTGTCTTTCTGATATAGTCGCTATACTCTTCAAACCCGTTTGCCGCTATGAGTATAGCGGCTTTTTTGCGCTTTGAAGCCATAAAGCTTATTGCTCTTTCAATTGATGCAAGTGCGCTCTTAAGCCGTATGCTTCCTGTTTCCATATAGTCGTTTCTAACTACAAAAAAACTGCCAGCAGGCGGTGAAGATGAAAGCAGGCGCTTCCACTGTTTCGCAAGGCTAAATGCACTCGTATACTTGCTGTTTTCTTTAAGCACCTTTGCGCTCAATGAAGCAGGTACAAGCATTATGTTAAACTTGCCGCTTTTTGCGCGCTCTAAAAGCATAGTTTCGCTTTCAAATGTAAACGCAGGTTCAATCTCTAAGTTGAGGAGCAGCTTTTCGAGCATCAAAAGTTCGGGTGTACCATCAATAGTATCAGGAAGCAGGATATTTATTGCTTCAAGGTCAGCAAGCGAAGAAATAGTTTTGCCGTTTTCAATTGCAATCAGGTTCAAATAAGAAGTTACTGCTCCAATATGGACTTCATCTGCATTAAGCTTTGAAATATCTTTAGCGCGTATAAGGCAGGAATCTACTGAAGCTTCTTTAAACGAGCTTAGGAGCTCTTCATAGCTTGTAAACTTTATTACTTCAAAATTTGGGGCGCCGCTTTCAAGCAACCCGAATGCACAATATGAAAGCGGGTCACTATCTACAAGGCCGACTTTTAAGGGCGGCTTGGGCTTATCAACCCCAAACCTTGAAAACCAAAGGCCGAGCAAAAGTGCTGCAAGCGGGAGAATCAGAAACAGAGCTGTTTGTTTGAATGTGTTTAATTTAGGAGAGTTTTCTTCCAAGTGTTTTGCCGTATTCCTTATTATTGTGCGTATTCTCTGCGCTTAGCATCAGTACGCAGCAACATTAGTATATACTCCATTGGGTTTTCTGACAAATCCGGCTGCTTTTTTAGTATGCGCAGCACTATTCTTGCTTTCTTGCATTAAGCCATTGAATTACTGCAAGTGCAATTAAAAACGCGCCAAATGCTTTTCTAAGCCAGCCTGCATCAATAGCTGTTGCAAGAAATGCGCCAAAGGTTGCGCCTAAGCTGCCAAAAAGTATAAGAGGCAGAGCAGCTTTTGTTTCAAGCCTGTCACTCTTATGGTGTACCCATAATGCAAGCAGCGCGCCGGGAAGGAAGGCGAGCATATTTATGCCTTGCGCTTCATGCTGGCCTATGCCTGCAAGCAAAGTAAGAATCGGTATTAAAACTGTACCTCCGCCCATACCCATGCCAGAGAGGATTCCGGAAGCAAACCCTGTAATAAGCAATAGAAAGAAGTTCATAGCAGTAGGCGTATGCCTGCAACAAGCATAAGCAGGCAAAAGAGGCTGTCTATCCAAAACGGGCGAAGCTTGCCAAGCAGCCTTGCGCCAAGGAAGCTCCCAGGAAGCATCCCGAGAATAACAGGCAGAGCTGCCTCTATTTCAAGCGCACCGCGAAGCATATATACCACAGTGCTTATAATGGAAAGGGGCAGCATTACCATAAGCGCAGTTGAATGCGCGCGCTCTGAATTTAACTTATCAAGCCTTTTTAGTATTATAACAGCAAGAATTCCGCCGCCTGCTCCAAAAAGGCCATTTGCAATGCCTGTTCCAACAGCCGCAGATATACCTATAATTTTATGCATCTTGCCTTTTTGCTGCATACGCTTATGCTGTACAAAGAATATAGAATTATACAGTAACAATGTTGAGATACACTACATAGGTAACAGAAAGAAGCAAGAGAAAACCCCCGATT